>CAZXNN010000097.1:0-10184 GCA_964641915.1 uncultured Nitrospira sp.
AGACATCATGCCGGCCGGGCAACGGGATTTGTTCGGCCGGATCACTGTGTCCAGCACCAAAGAATACATGCCGTTGAATGCGGTGGCGAAGCTCGACTCGCTCATTGGGGAAGAAGACCCGCGAGGGGAGGGTGGTGGCGCCGTCGCGGGGGATATTGCCGTCTCATTGCACGAACAGAAGCTCGATCTGCGCGAAACGCATCGACTCCTGGTAGCGTCGGTGGCGAGAAAAACCGGCGTGGATCACCGACGGCTCAATGCGGAATTGATCGCGCGGACCGGAGGACGCGTCGATCAGGCGACGACCGATCAGCTACAGAAACGGATTCAACTGTTGGAGCGGTGGCAGGAAAAGGGGTATGACGGCAAGCGATAACGGAAGGGGAAGCCGCCGGCTCCACCGGAACATTCTCGTTCGGGTGTCGCCGGTGGCCGTTTTTGCGCCGGTCTAGGCCGGGGGTAGCATCCAGTAACACCAGCCGAGAATCACGGGCGTTGCCACATACATCGCGGTCTTTCCAAAGGAGTCGTACACACCGTAAATCAGGACGGCGGCGATAAACACGAAATAGATCTGGGCGATACCCTGGTAGCTTGCATTGTGTTCAACCGCCAGCGCCAAGCTTGGTGATGCCAGAATTGCGGCCGCAGAGAGAGTCGCTAGTCGTTTCATTGAAAACTCCTTTCAGAGGATGGTGAAGGTAGAGGGATTGGATGGGGGAGGGGCGCTGATGGGGAGACAACAACGCCCTCATGGAAACGGAGACCACGAGGGCGTCGCGAAGGGCGTAAGCCGCATTCTATGAAAAGACTGACCGATATTAGCAAGGAGTCACAGAACACCTCATAGACTGAAATTGCGCTCATGCTGCGCCTTCCACTGAGGGAAGTCAAACCGGGGCAAGATGATGTGTCTGTCTGGGCTTCGGTTTGAAGCATGCGTAGCGTGCGCGGCTTGCCCCCTCATTCAGCTGGGTGTTAAGATCCGCCACCGACCTTTCTGGAGACATACTATGCCAAGCATCATGTTATTGGTTTCTCCCAGCTGTGGAGCCTGTCCCTCGGCCAAAAGTCTCTGGAAACAGCTGCGAGTGAAATATAGTTTTTCCTATCGGGAAGTCGACATCACGACTCCGGACGGTCAGGAATTGGCCAATCGTCATTCTGTGCGGGCCGTACCCGCAACGATTATCGATGGACGGCTGACGTTCGTCGGTGTGCCCAGTCGAGAAAGCGCCGAGAAGGCGTTATTGCTGAAAATGAAACCGCGCGAATAAATAGCAGGATGCCGAAAATGGCCACCAGCTTCGTTCTCGGCTTGCAAGAATCCTCAACGTACCCAAGAGGGTACGCCTGCGGTTCTTGCCTCCCCTGCGGCCTTGACCGTGGAACGGCGCGTCTTGGCGCGCCGGGGCTGGGCGGGTGAGAAACGTGGCCATTTTGAGCATCCTGAGAAATGAGAAGATCTTCAATGGTTGATGACGACGATGACAATTTTGAATTGCCTGACTTGCCCATCTACGACAAGGGACCGCCACCGGATTGCCCGATTTGCGGCGACCCGATGAAGTTTATCGATGGCGATTGGGCCTGTGTCGACTGCAACGGCGAACTGCTGGGGCCCGAGACGGGCTAGTCGACGTGAATGGTGATGGGTGCGCGATCGAGAGTTGATGTGAGCCGCCTGCTCCTCCGTCCGGTGTCCGCTCGTCACGCATCACGGTTCATGGGCCACGGATTCTGATGCTGCACGTTATTGCCGGCCGCTTTCATCCGTCGCTCGAATCTGCGCTGGTCGCTCAAGTGAGCCAGGCGAAGGCGATGGATCCGTTCGCTCCGCTCGCCATTTTTGTTCCCTCCGCGCCGCTCCTCGCCCGTGTGCGTCAGGTGCTGGCCGCTGATCTGCAGGCGACGCTCAATATCCACTTCATGACTTTTCATCAGCTGGTGCTCCGTCTGGCGGATGAGCGGCACAGTCGCCTCGCTCAGTCGCCGTTGCATGTCGTCGACGATATCTTTTTCGAACAGTTGGTCCGGCAGATTGTGCAGGTCCGGCTTCCCAGTTTGACCCCGCTGCAACAGCTTGGGCAGTCCTCCGGCATGTGGGGCGCGCTGTGGTCGACCGTACGTGACTTGAAAGATGCCAGCGTCGATCCTGCCATCGCCTTGCGCGGCCTTGAAGAGGGCTGCTTCGATCAGGAGGATCATGCCTGGCTGACGGCGCTGTTTTCATTGCACGCCGCCGTTCGCGACGTGGGGAAGTCCTTGGGAGTCGGCACTCCGGACGACCTGGCCGAGTCGCTGATTCCGGAGGTTCCTCATTCACCGTTCCTGGCTTCCCTCCACCGCGCATTCTATTACGGATTCTACGATCTGACGCAGGTGCAGCTATCCTTGTTTGAGGCTGTCAGCACTGCCGTTCCGACGACACTGCTGTTTCCCGTCGAACAGGGACAGCGGTGGGGATTTGCCCGGCGCTTCTTCGAGCGCTGTATTCAGCCCCGCGCGACAACTTCCGACATGATCACGAAACTGGCGGATCCGGATAAGCCCTGCTCCGACGAGCCGATGACGATTTCCGTGCAGAGCGTCATCGGGGCGGAAGAGGAGCTGGCGGCGATGTGCCGAAAGATTCTGGATTTGGTCGAGACGAACGGGTATCGGTTTGACGATATTGGCGTGGTGGCTCGCACCTTGGATCCCTATCGGGCTCTCTTGGCGGGCATGTTTCATCGTTATCGCATCCCGTTTGTCACGACCGCCGGTCGACCCCTGATGCAAGAACCTCTCTGCAAGGTCTTGTTGCAGGTACTGACATTGCCGCTCAACGATTTCTATAGCACGACGATGCTGGATGTGGTGACCTCGCCGCTCTGTGCGTCCGATCTGCTCGACCGCAATGCCGCCGGCTATCGTCCTGAACAATGGAGGATGGCGGTGACAGGCTTGCAGATCACTCGGGGAGTCGAAGAGTGGAAGCGATTGGAGTCGGCTTCCCAATCGGCGCTGGAATTGGTGGAAGATGAAGAGCAGGGGCGAGCGGTTGATGGGGCGGACATTGCCTCCGATGTGATCACGCTTCTGTGGCGGGTGGTCTCGGAGCTGGTGACTGATTGCTTGGCGCTCCCTCAACGGGGGGCAATCGGGCAGTTGATCAAGGCCTCCCGCCATTTGGCCCGCCGGCATCTGGTGGATCCGGTCGGCGTCGGCGAGACCGAAGGCGATCCGCTCACGGCACGGTTGATGGCGACATGGAGCGCCATCGACAGAGTGTGGACCAGGCTGGAGGAATTGGATCTTCTTGGGGAAGACATGTCCTGGGCGGATTTTGTGGAACTCCTGACCCATACCTGTGAGCGTACGACGATACCGTTGGATGCGACCGCTCATCAAGGGGTCACCGTTGTAGACGCGATGGCTGCTCGCGGGCTGACGTTCAAAGCGGTGTGTGTGTTGGGCTTGAACGAAAAGGTATTTCCCCGATATATCCGGGAAGACGCCTTTCTTCGTGACCGGCATCGGCGGGTGCTCGATGCGACGCTCGGGTTCAAGATCGATGAAAAGCTCGGGGGGTATGAAGAAGAAGCGCTGCTGTTTGAACTGATCGCGCAAGGAGCGAGCCGCCGCCTTGTGCTCTCCTATCAGCGGGCTGATGAGGCCGGTCGTGTGTTGGCGATCTCGCCGTTTCTGGACGAAGTGCTCGAGCGGTCCGGCCTTGACGGGCGATCGGCGGAAGCGGTGCCGCGACGGCTGACGGATCGAGTTGCGCAACGTTCCACCATTCAGGGATTGATTCCGCCGTCCGAACTCGCCCAATGGATGGCGCTGACCGGGCAGGACCCGACGGACCTTCTCAAGGCGGTCGGCCGTGAGGCCGAGGGCTTTCGGCATGCGGCCGGCGCCTTAGTCGGGATGGAGGACGACGCGCCCGTGCTGAATGGGTATGACGGCTTGACCTGCCCGCTCGACGCCTACTGGTCACGGCTGTCCGAACGCGGGTTGGCCCCGACGCCCTTGGAGCGGTATGCGCGCTGTCCCTTCCAGTATTTTGCCGCCGATGTGTTGCGGCTGGAGCCGGTGCGGTGGCCCCACGCGCAGGAGCCGGATGCCGCATTGTTGGGCACCCTCTGTCATGCGGCCCTGAAACGCTGTTACGAGCAGCTTCTGCCGACCGGATGGCCGGCCGAGCCGGTGACCGATGACACGATGGAGTGGTGTATTCGCTCGGCGGTGGATCTGGCGGCGCAGGACTGTGAAGCGCGCCATCGTACCGGTCATTATCTGTTGTGGGAGTTGGCTAAGGAGCAGGTCATCGCGCTGATCACAGCTGCTGTCGATGCGGATACGGACGCATATGCCGAGACGCCGTTCATGCCCGTCGCCTTCGAGTTAGATGCCGAGGGCACGATTGCCGGGGTGCTGCCCGATCCGTCTGAGACGATGAAAATTCGAGGACGCGTCGATCGGATCGACCGGCATCGGGATACCGGAGCGATTCGCATCATCGACTACAAATTCAAGACCGGCGGGTCGATGAAGTCAGAGGATCGCAACCTGCTGCAATCCGCCGTCAGGGGGTATCGCCTCCAGCCTCCGTTGTATGCCCGCCTGCTCATGCCCGGCAAGCCTGCGCCAAGCCAGGTGCAGTTCATGTTTCTGGCGCCGCTGTGGGAGCCGCCCATTGCGCGTTCGACGTTCGATGTCGGCGCACTTTCAGGCGAGTCCGGGCGGCAGATCCAGCAGACGCTGCGTCTGCTCGTCACCGGCCTCCAAGCCGGACGGTTTTTTATTCTACCCGACACATATTGTGAACAGTGCGAATTCCGTGTCATCTGCCGCCGCGAACACCAGCCATCGTGGTGGCGGTCGTATCGATCGGACGACGTGAAAGCCCTCAAGAGTCTTCGCCTGCAACGTCTGTCGGAGGAGCCGAGTGGAACTGATTCCTGATCGTCAGGCCCGCACACTAGCGGAGACGACATTTGACCGGAATGTTGTGGTCATCGCCGGTGCCGGCACCGGCAAGACGACGTTACTCGTCAATCGATTGGTGCACCTTCTGATCAAGGAGCCCCGCCCGGTGACCGTGACTCAGATCGTGGCGCTGACCTTTACGAATAAGGCGGCCACGGAGATGAAGGTCCGGCTGCGTGAACGGTTGATGGTCTTGGCCCATCCGGAAACTGAAGCGGCTCGTGCTGTGGACGGCGGAGCGGTGTCGATGGCCGACTTACGCGCCGTTTACAGTCTTTCCACCGACGAAGTCGCCGGCAGAGCGGCGGCGGCCCTCCATGATCTTGAGAAGGGGCAGATCGGTACGCTCCATAGTTTTGCGGCCCATCTGTTGCGGCTCTACCCCCTAGAGGGTGGCGTGGATCCGACATTTCAGGAAGATGACGGGCTCCGCTTCGAAGAGCACTTTACAGCGGCATGGGAGATATGGATTGATCGAGGGTTGGGCCGGCAGGGTTCTCATCATCAACTATGGCGCAAGGTGTTGGGTATTGCCACGCTGGACGATGTACGCTCACTGGCTCGCGCGCTCTGCAGCGAGTTGGTGGATCTGGATGTGTTGTGTGCTCAGGTTAATGAAGAGACGCTGAGCCCTGTGCTTGTTGAATGGGTGCGCCGAGCGTACCAGCGTGGGCAAGCGCTTCTCGATGTGCATGATCGGCCAAAGCGGCGGAAGATTGAGCAGATGTTAGCTGCCGCGATAAACTTGTTGAGGGCTATCGTCGATCACGGAGCCGCTGGTATTCAGGCGATATCCGTTGCCGACCTCGAGTCGTTGGGGAAGGATCTGGGGAATCCCGTAGCAGGCTGGGAAACAGACGAATTTCTTGAAGCTGAATCAATCATTTATATAGCTCAGCAATATCAGTCTGTTAATGGACGGTTCTTTAAGGATGCGTTGACCCTTCTTGGCCCGTTCGTCTCTGAAACCCGTCACTCCTTCAGGCTGAAAGGGTGGGTCTCATTCGATGGGCTGCTCGCCAGGGCTCGCACGTTGTTAGGGGATCATTTGGCCATCCGCGAACGTATTAAACAGGACTATCGTGCGGTGCTGGTGGATGAATTTCAAGACACCGATCCCGTTCAGTATGAACTCATGCTCGCGATGTCAGAATGTGTAGGGGCTCAGGCCTCGACATGGCAGGAGATGGCCTTAGAGCCGGGCAAGCTCTTTATCGTGGGAGATCCCAAGCAATCGATCTATGCCTTTCGGCGGGCGGATATCGAGGCGTTCGATCGCGTCGTTCAGAAGATCGAAGCGGATGGGGGAGTCATTCAGACGCTGACGACGAATTTTCGGAGCGATGCGGCCGTTCTCGGGCCGGTGAATGATGTCTTTGACCGTCTGTTTGAACGGCAACCTCTTGTACAACCGGCTAATGTCAGGCTGGAAGTGCAGCCGCAGCGACGTCCCTCTGCCTTCGAGGCCGGCGTGCGGGTGCACGTGACGCTTCCGGTGCCGGACGAACGGGCGTTTGACGCGGCTGGTGCGACCAGGGCGGAAGGGGAAACGCTGGCGCGGTGGCTCTCCGAAGAGGTGCTGAACCGTCCGCAGGTCAAGCCCGGGCATATCGCGCTGCTATTCCGGAAGTTGACGCAGGCCGACACCTATGTGGATGCCTTGCGACGGTACGGCCTTCCCTATGTCATCGAAGGTGAAAAGCATTTTTATCGACGTCAGGAAGTCATCGACCTCATGAATGTCCTGCGGGTGCTCGATCATCCCCATGACAATGTGGCGCTGGCCGGTGTGCTGCGCAGCCCTTTAGGCGGTTTGTCTGACCGCGCCCTCTATGAGCTTCGCCAGGCCAAGGGCTTTGAGTATCTTCGAATCGGGTCACTCTCGGCATGGATGCATCCAGAGGCATCGTCGGTCCGTCTCTTGTATGGACACCTCGCCTGGTTGCATCGACAGGTCGGCGCCTTGCCGCTGGCTGAGGTGCTGGAGCTGATCTTCGACCGACTCCCGATTCTCGAAATTGCCGCGGCGTCTTCGCATGGGGAGCAGGCTGTGGCCAATCTTCTGAAGGTGAAACACACCGCCGCAGCCTTGTCTGATCGGCCCCATCTGACGTTGAGCGGATTTGTGGATCTGATGGTGGCCCGTCTTGACGAACAACCGGATGAGGCCGAGAGTCCGTTATCTGAAGAAGCGTCCAACGCTATTCAAGTATTAACGATTCATAAAGCCAAGGGGCTGGAGTTTCCCATCGTGGTCTTGCCCGGCCTGCATCAGGGGAGCGGGAGAGAGCGAGGATTGCCTATTGTGACGTTCGATTGGTCCAGCGGATCGTATGGCCTTTCGCTCGGCGGGGTGCACAATTTTGGGGCCGTGTTGGTGCAAGAGAAGCAGAAGGTGAGAGAGGAAGCCGAGCGGCGGCGCGTGCTCTATGTCGGTATGACCAGGGCGAAGGATATGTTGGTGCTCTCCGGAGGGATGACCGGTCGCGCCGCAGGGGAAACAGTTTTGGGGATGCTGCAAGCGATCGGCGAAGGTGTGGTGGGTGCTCCTGAGACCGACGCCCTCACGATCGGCGCATCTGTCATACCCCACCGGACCACATCCGCGCCATCTCGAAAACGTTCCAGTCGTCCTGGTGCGGTGGGGACGGTTGCCGGAGTCCTGGATCCCGATGCCATCGCCGCATTATGGAGGGACCGAGAAGAGCGCTGGAAGAACGCCTGCCAGACGCCCCGCCAGCTCACTCCGAGCACGATTGGAAAAGGGGGAGTGTCTGGTTCTTTCCGTCCCTCAACAGATGGAGCGGACCCTGAGGTCGGGCGGCTGGTTGGGATACTGGCCCACCATATCCTCGAACAGTGGGATTTTCACTCCCCTGCGGTCGGACTTCTTGGTCGAATCGAGCCCGAGATGCAGCAGATCCTTACGGCTGAGCAAGCCGAGCTGATGCCGGCAGTGGCTGATTCACTGAGAGATGTCCTCGGTAACTTTTCTCGGTCTGACCTGTATCAGCGGCTGGCCCTGGCCACCATTCTTGGTCGTGAGGTGCCGTTCGCCATGTCCTGGGAAGAGGGTCGGATCGTGCACGGCATGATGGATGTTATCTACCGTCTTGACGACCGAATCTGGATTGGGGACTATAAGACAGACGCGGTGACCGCCAAGGAAGTGCCTGAACGAGCGGAGCGGTATCGAGCTCAACTAGCGCTCTATAAGGCCGCGGCTCAGAAAAGTTTAGGGTTGTCAGCTGTATCGGCGCAGCTCATGTTTCTTCGCAGCGGCGTTGGTTATGAACTGTAACAGGAGACGGATTATGCGATCCCATCTCATGCTGGTGTTGCTCTGTGGATTGGCCGGCGGTTGCGCGAGTCCGGCGAAAGTTCCGACCACAATTCTGGCGAGTCCGGCAGACACCTCGGCGAAGGCGGCTGCCGCCATGACGGAAGGGGATCGTCTCTTCCGGTCAAAAGACTGGGGCGGAGCGGTTCAGTCTTTTCAAACCGCAGTCTCTGCGCAACCGACCCTGGCCGAGGCGCACTATAACCTGGCGGTATCGCTGGATCGCATCGGCAACAAGGCAGAAGCCAAGAAGCATTATCTGGAGGCGGCGAACCTGGCTCCTGGAAATAAAGTCATCTGGGATTCCCCACCGCTCAGAGAGACCGGACTTAATTACAACCTGCGACAGAAATCCTATCTGGATCCTACCCCTGGTCAGCGATTCTAGCGAGGTCCGGAGTGGGCCAGCGATTGTCGGCGGATTCTTTTGCCCGTCTTGTTGAACAGGCGATTGCGGACTTGCCTGGCGAGTACGCGCGGTTGCTCGATGCCGTGGCGGTCGTCGTGGAAGATGAACCCCCTCTGGGTGTGCTGAAAGACTTGGACATTGAGGACGGAGAGGAACTGCTCGGTCTGTACCATGGCCTCTCGCTAAATGATGAGTCATTCTTTCGTGCCGGAGGCCAGGCCCCGGCGCAGATCTCGCTCTATCGCGGACCGATTATCCGGCAATGTGACACAGACATGGAGATCGTTCAGGAAATAGGCGACACGCTTGTGCATGAGCTGGGGCACCACGTCGGCCTGGATGACGACGAGCTGCCCTATTGAGGATGCGGCATTGAACGGGATCGTTCCAGCGACCGTTTGTGATATCCCCACACCAGCATGAACAGCCCCAACATGACCATGGGCGCTGAGAGCAGCTGTCCCATCGTGATCGGCCCGAGCACAAAGCCGATGTGTTGGTCGGGCTCTCGAACGAGTTCCACGATCATCCGACTGATACCGTAGCCGGCGATGAACGTCCAGCACAGCGATCCTGGCGGCGGTGAAGTACGTGCGAGCACCCAGATGATTGTGAACAATAAAATGCCTTCCAATCCTGCTTCGTAAAGTTGCGAAGGGTGGCGGCAAGCCGGTCCTCCCGATGGGAAGACCATGCACCACTCCACATCGGTCGCCCGTCCGAACAGCTCTCCATTGATGAAGTTCCCGAGCCGGCCGAATCCCAGTCCAATGGGCGTCACTGCGGCAGCCAGGTCCGCAATGGTGTAGACGGGCAATCCCTGTCGTTTACTGAACCAGATCAACGCGACGATCGTCCCGATGAGGCCGCCATGGAACGACATGCCGCCTTCCCAGACGGCGAAGACTTTTAACGGATTCTGAGCGTAGTAGGAGAAATTATAGAACAAGGTATAACCGATGCGCCCGCCAATAAAGACTCCGAACGCGGCAAACACGACCATGTCGTAGATCTGATCCGGGGTAAGAGGAATATGCTGTTCCCGGACTCTGTGGCGAATCAAGAAATAGGCGGCGGTTAGCCCGATCAGATACATCAATCCATACCAGCGGAATTGGAGCGGACCGAGATCGAGGAAGACCGGATCGATATGGGGATAGGGAAGTGCGGCGAACGAACCCATGAGACCTCCAACAAAGGACTGGCCGGGATCATAGGGAAGACGGCGTTTCAAAGCAAGGCGCGCTTCACACGCAGGGTCACGATAGCCGGAAGGTGAATGCTGTGGCCGGTTTGTCGCGATAGGCCCAGGAGTGTAAGATTTCTGTAACGGGTGTGTTGCCGACTGTAGGGAAAACGGCACCCTTCATGAGACGCCCCTAACCAAAGGCCTTGTGCACGATAATATTTCACCAAAAACAAGGCCGGCGCGCGGTGGCACAGGATCTGCTGTAGTGACTA
>CAZXNN010000098.1:0-10043 GCA_964641915.1 uncultured Nitrospira sp.
AAAACGGATGAGCGCTATTTTCACTCCACCTATCCGTATTTTTTGACCCCGGCCGTTCTGGGATCCCTCTACGTGATATATCTCTTACTCCACTCACCATTTGCCGGAGCGAAAGGCGACGCACCAGCCGTCGCCGTCTTGCAAGACGGGGACACGGCCGCGATCGGGATCAAGATGTTCAGCGACTATCTCCTGCAATTTGAAATCGTGGGGGTCTTCCTGTTGGGTGCCATTATCGGCGCGATCGTGCTGGCGAAAACACCCAAGTCGCTCAACTTGAGGAAAGACTGACGCATGCTTCCGTTAGCCGCCTATGTGGCAGTCAGTGCAGTCCTGTTCGTCATCGGACTGCTCGGCGTCCTGATCAGACGCAATTTCATTATCGTCCTGATGTCCGTCGAGATTATGCTCAACGCCGCCAATATCAACCTCGTGGCTTTTTCTTATTATCTTGAATCCATGGCCGGCCAGTTGGTGGCCCTGTTCATAATTGCGATCGCCGCAGGAGAAGCGGCCATCGGTTTAGCCATTATCATCGTTGTGTTCCGCGGCAAGCTCTCAACCAACGTCGATGAAATGAACCTCTTGAAGTGGTAACGTGTCGGACTTAACTGATCTGCTTATTAAACTGATTCCGGTCTTCCCCTTACTGGCCGTTATTGCCAATGGTCTCCTTGGCAGCCGGTATTCCCATGAGGTCGCCCATCGCCTGGCCTGGGGATCGGTGGGACTCTCGTTCCTCTGTGTCATCGGCGTCTTTACGGATGTCCTGCGCACCGGCGCCACTCACGAAGTCGTAGCCTATCAATGGATCTTCGGCGGCGACCTCACCATTAACCTGGCCTATCTGGTAGACCCCCTGACCTGCGTCTGGCTCTTGGTTGTGACCGGCGTGGGATTCCTAATTCACGTCTACTCTGTCGGCTACATGCACGGAGAGGCAGGCTTCACGCGCTTCTTCACCTACATGAACCTATTTATGGTTTCAATGCTGCTGCTCGTCATGGGCAACAACTATGCGGTCCTGTTCATAGGGTGGGAGGGGGTCGGACTCTGCTCCTATCTCCTCATCGGCTACTACTACGACAAAGTCTCTGCCGCCAAAGCCGCCTCCAAAGCGTTCGTCGTAAACCGTATCGGCGACGCCGGGTTCCTGTTGGCCATCTTCCTGATCTTTATTAATTTTAAAACTCTCGACTACACAAAGGTATTTGCCCAGCTGGGGCAACTCTCGCCCGACATGGCCACCGCCATCGCCCTCTGCCTGTTAGTCGGCGCGGTCGGAAAATCCGCCCAGCTTCCTCTGTACACCTGGTTGCCGGATGCGATGGAAGGGCCAACACCGGTCAGTGCGCTGATCCATGCCGCTACCATGGTTACGGCAGGGGTCTATATGATCGTCAGGAACCATGCCATTTTTGACCTCTCTCCCATAGCCATGGAGACCGTCGCAATCGTCGGTGGTTGCACCGCCTTATTTGCAGCGACCATCGGACTAGTGCAAACCGACATTAAACGTGTGCTGGCGTACTCGACCGTCAGCCAACTCGGCTACATGTTTCTCGCGTGCGGAATCGGCGCCTATACTGCCGCCGTCTTCCATGTCATGACCCATGCCTTCTTCAAAGCTCTCTTGTTCTTATCCGCTGGTTCGGTCATCCATGCGCTGTCAGGGGAACAGGACATCCGTAAAATGGGCGGGCTTAGCAAGATGATACCCTGGACCTATCGGCTCTTCCTCATCGGTACCATTGCGATCGCAGGCATCCCACCGTTGGCCGGGTTCTGGAGTAAAGACGAAATCATGGGCCACGCCTTCGTGAATCACCAGTTCCTCTTCTATGGACTGGCGGCGATCGGTGCGTTCCTCACGTCTTTTTACATGTTCCGGTTGACGTACCTGACCTTCTACGGCGCCTCTCGCATGGACCATCACACCGAAGAGCATGTCCATGAGTCGCCCATGGTGATGGTCGGACCTCTCATGGCGCTCGGCGTGTTATCGGTCTTCGGCGGACTCATCTTGGGATTTCCACCGGAACACGGGTGGCTCCATGGGTTCCTGGCACCCGTTTCAGGCGTTGCCGGCGGACACGAAACCAGTGTTGCGACCACCCTGCTTCTTATGGGAACAGCCACCGGCATTGCGCTGCTCGGATGGGGCCTGGCTCATTTTCTCTATAGTTTAAGTCCTTCAACCGCGGATAACTGGTCAGTCAAATTCCAAGGCATCTACACAACTCTCTTGAACAAGTATTACGTAGACGAGCTCTATGACTTCCTGTTTGTCGAGCCCACCAAACGGTTGGGGGAATTCCTGGATTGGTTTGATCGGACCGTGATCGATGGTCTCGTCAATGGCGTCGCACAGATGGCCGAATGGGGATCAGCCGGATCCACCTGGCTCGAAAAATACGTGGTCTATGCCGGCCTCAATGTGATTGGACTCGGCAACCATCTGGCCGCTCGCCAGGGACGCAAGCTCCAAAGCGGCATGGTTCATCACTATGCGGCGATTATTGTCGCTGGCCTCTTCTTGCTGGCCTTAGTCGTACAACTGATCGTCCAAAAGTAAGTCACGTCAAGGAATCGTCGGAGTCGCGCAACGATTATGTTAGAAGAACTCGCAGCTGGTTTTCCCATCTTGTCCTGCCTCCTCTTTCTCCCGTTTGTCGGAGCCGCTGTGCTCTGGCTCGTTGATGATGAGGATATGGTTCGAACCTCCGCTCTGACGATCAGTCTGGTCGAACTGGCACTGGCCGTCTTCGTCTTGCTTCGCTTTGTTCCCGATTCCGCTGCAATGCAGTTTGCCGAACATGTGCGTTGGATTCCCGCCTTGGGTATCAGCTATCACCTCGCAGTCGACGGCATCAGCGTGCTCTTTGTCGGGTTGACCGCGTTCCTGACAGTTCTCGTGATTGTGTATTCCTGGGACACCATTCGCCACCAGGTGAAACTCTACATGATGTGTCTCCTGGCCCTCGAAACGACGACCATGGGCGTCTTCGTCTCGCTAGACCTCATTCTCTTCTTCGTCTTTTGGGAATTGATGCTGATTCCGAGCTACTTCCTGATCAAGCTGTGGGGTGGCGGGGCCGAGCGTCATCATGCCGCCTTGAAGTATGTGCTCTACACCCTCTTGGGCAGCGTCTTCATGCTCGTGGGCATTGCGCTTCTCGATCTGAATTTTCATCATTGGGCAGTTCTCCGGCATACTGATCAGCTGTACTCCTTTGACCTCCTCGATCTGTTAGCTGTTCCCATTCCGGTCGATCAGCAAATCCTCATTTTCTGGCTCATGTTCATGGGCTTTGCCTTCAAAGCCCCGGTGTTTCCATTCCACACATGGTTGCCTGACGCCCTGCTCGAAGGGCCGATCGGCATGGCCGTAGTCCTAGCAGGTCTTAAGCTCGGGACCTTCGGATTTATCCGCTTTAGCATCCCGTTACTGCCGGAGGCCTCAAAGAGTCATACCGTCGTCACCGTCATTATGTGTCTGGGCATTGCTGCCATTCTCTACGGCGCCATCATGGCTCTGATCCAACCCGACTTCCGACGACTGATGGCCTTCAGCAGCATCAGCCACCTCGGATTTGTCATGATGGGACTGTTTGCCCTGAACTTTCAGGGGCTCCAGGGTAGTCTCCTGACGATGATCAATCTTGGATTCAGTACGGCAGGACTCTTCTTTATCGCAGGCTTCCTCTACTCGCGGCAGCAAACCACTCACCTGTCGGCATTCGGCGGAATGGCCCAACAGGTCCCGCTCCTCGCGTCATTCTTTTTACTGATCGGACTGGCATCAATCGGCTTGCCCGGGACTAATGGCTTTGTCGGCGAGTTTTTGATTCTCCTCGGCACGTTTAAAGCCAATTGGGTGTTCGGCGCTTTCGCCGTCACCGGAGTCGTCTTCGGCGCAGCCTATTTTCTGTGGTACTACGAACGGGCCATCTTGGGACCTCTCGGAAAAGCCGTGAAGAATACGATGGCTGATTTACAACTCCGTGAAATGGTCATTGCCGTCTCGCTGTCCGTCATGATTCTTTGGATCGGGCTCTACCCGTCGCCGTTCCTCCACATCATGAACGGCTCGATTCAGGCGCTGGTAGACCGCCTTGATCATGGCACCGTCGCCGTGCTGACTGAACCAGTTCAACGATTGGACCACTAAGACCCATGGGTGATTACGCGCTTCTCTATATTCTTTTTGCTCCGTTCTTCGGCGCCCTGGCGTTGATTTTCGTCTCCAACCGCCAGGCGCTCCTCGTGCGCGGGATTGCCGCCGGATCGGCATTCATTTCACTCATTGCGTCTCTGTACCTCTTCTATTCTTACGATCCGGTTGCAGGCGGATACCAGTTTATCCAACGGTTTGAATGGTCGCGCCAGCTGGGCATCGCGCTCTACCTCGGCGTCGACGGCATCGGAACTCCGCTGGTCCTGGCTTCCTCCATCTTGTTATTCGCCGGGATCTTCGTATCGTGGCACATCAAGGATCGCGCAAAAGAGTTCTATATCTGGATTCTGATTTTGGCCGCTGCGACTATCGGCGTGTTCATGTCTCTGGATCTCTTCTTCCTCTATTTCTTCTATGAGATGTCCGTCATTCCCATGTATCTCCTGCTGGGGATGTGGGGCAGCCATACCAAGAAGTATTTGGAAATGACGGACCAGGAAGGAATGAAACAACGGGACTCTGTCGGATTCATCTTCAACTTCGGCTCCAACAGCAAAGAATACGCGGCCATGAAGCTGGTGCTGTTTCTCTCGGCGTTTGCCGTTGCCGCCTTCATGGGCATTCTCCTGATCTATAAGTATTCAGGCCTGAACACCTTCGACATCCTGGTGCTCCGCGAACATGCCAGCACGTTGATGAATATTCCCGTGCTGGGAACCACGCTGGACAAGATCATTTGGGTCCTCATTTTCTTTGGTTTCGCCTCGATCGCACCGCTCTGGCCGCTGCATTCCTGGTCACCGGTGGGACACGCCGCCGCACCTGCCGCCACCAGCATGTTGCACGCCGGCGTCCTCATGAAACTCGGACATTTCTCAATTATCCGGGTCGCTTATGAGATTCTCCCCGAAACGACGCGGGAACTCATGCCGATGGCAGCCGTGCTCTGCATGTTTAGTATCGTCTACGGCGGGTTCGTGGCCTATTACGCCAAAGACACCAAGTATGTCATCGGGTACTCCAGCTCGAGTCACATGGGCTATGTGTTTCTCGGCATGGCGGCTCTGGATTACATCAGCCTGAGCGGCGCCGTGATCTACATGTTCGCCCACGCCATGGCCACAGGCATGCTCTTTTCGATGGCAGGGTGGGTCTACGATCAGACCCATACCCGTGACATTCCTTCACTCGGCGGGCTCTCGAATAAGATGCCATTTATCTCCGCCTGCTTCGTGGTGGGTTGCATGGCGTCCATCGGCATGCCGGGGACGATCAATTTCATCGCTGAAGTTATGATCATCGTGGGCAGCTGGAACAAATATCCACTCCAAGTGATTGTGGCCGTGCTCGGAATCGTGCTGACGATGGCCTACCTCTTTAAGATGATGCGGAGCCTGTTCTACGGCCCGATGGACCAGAAGTACAGTCACTCCCACGATGCAGTGGCGTTCGTTGACCGTCTCCCGCTCTTAATCATGATTTCCGTCAGCGTGGGGTTTGGACTCTTCCCCATGCACCTGTATAACGTGGTTCGCTCAGGAGTCGATCCACTCATCGCAAAGATTACGCACGTCGTGCCCGTCGCCGAGCTTCAGGCTCCGAAGGGCACGGCAACATCACTGCACGAGCAGTTAGCGGCCCGTGGCGCGCAGCTCCCTGATTCGCCCGTGGCTCAATAGGGTACCAGTCGACACTATGAACTTTGAACTCAATATGACGATTGCCGATCTCCTGTTTCTCCTGCCGGAGATCTTTCTGACGCTGTGGCTGTGCCTAGTCTTGATAGTCGACTTTGCCTTTCCCCGACTGCCTAAGGAACAGCTGGCCTACTTGAGCGTCGTGGGTCTCGTCGTCACCCTGGGTTGCCTCGCCTGGTTCGACCTCACACATATCTCCGGAGCCCTATTCGGGAACATGTTTGTGCTCGATCGCATGTCCATCTTCTTCAAGATGTTCATCGTCGGCGCGAGCATTCTAGTGATCCTTGCTTCCATCGAATATGTCAACCGCTTTGCCTTTTTTCGTGGGGAATACTACTTCCTCATCGTCATGTCCGCCCTCGGCATGATGTTTATGGCCTCGGCCAACGATTTGCTGTCACTGTTCGTCACGCTGGAATTTTCCACATTCGGATTCTATGTCCTCGTGGCCTACCTGCGCGAAGACCTCGCGTCAAATGAAGCCGGCCTCAAGTTCTTTATTCTTGGGGTCTTTGCCGCGGGTCTCCTCGCCTACGGAATCAGCTTAGTCTACGGGGAAACCGGCAAGCTGGTCTTTTCAGACATGGCCTCTGTGCCCGCTACGCCGGGGTTGATCATCGGCTTCCTGTTGATCTTCGCGGCGCTCGGTTTCAAAATCGGCGCAGTCCCGTTCCACTCCTGGATTCCGGACACCTATCACGGTGCGCCCACCCCTGTCACAGCGTTTCTCTCCATTGCCCCGAAGGGCGCAGCCATCGCCATCCTACTCCGGTTGTTCTTCGTTGCCCTGTTCACCTTTAAACCGATGTGGGTGCTCTTGCTCGCAGCGGTCTCGGTCTTATCGATGACCTACGCAAACATCGTGGCCATCGCCCAAACGAATATTAAGCGCCTCCTGGCCTATTCCGGCATTGCCCAAATCGGAAACGTCCTCATCGGAATGGCTGCGGGCACCAAGATGGGCAATGATGCGATCCTGTTTTATCTTCTCACCTATCTGTTCGCCAATATCGGCGCCTTCGCGGTCGTGATCGCGATGAGCCAGGCCATTGGCAGCGAAGAGATCAACGATTACAGCGGACTCAATCGCCGATCGCCGTTTCTGGCTTTTTCCATGCTGCTGTTCCTCCTCTCGCTGGCCGGCGTGCCGCCCTTAGCCGGGTTTATCGGCAAGATCTATATCTTTGTGGCAGCCATCAAGGAAGGGCTGTATACCCTTATTACCGTCGGGCTCGTGAACATCGTGATTTCGATGTACTACTACCTGATCGTCGTCAAGAAGATGTACATTGCTGAACCGATCGACCCATCACCCATTCGGATCTCCGGTCCCATGAAGGCTGTGGTGTATGTCGGCCTTGCTGGAACCCTGTTGATCGGTATCTATCCCCAACCCTTCATCGACTGGGTGGTCTCTGCAACGATGATGTTCTCCCATCTCCCGGTACCTGCCACGACCGGTCTTCTCCCCGTCCCCCCTCTCGGCGGCTAGCCATCTGGCATCCGTTGCAGATCTGCTAAAATAGATCTTGCGGCCTGTGAACGGCCGAGAGTAGAGTGCCCAAAGTTTTCCCTACACCTTTCAACGCGGTTTCTTTCCATGGACACAGTGCCGAGCGATCGACCGCCACTGCCTCTGCTCGCCGGAGATCCCACCCCTGAAACAGGCCCCACCCCGGCTCTCAGTCCGCCACAACCGGCCAAGCGGACACTCGTCATGCGATTCCGAGAACTGACCATTGAACGCCGGATCCTGGCAGGGTTTAGTCTGGTTTTTATCGGCATCCTCATTATCGGCGCCGTGTCATATCGCAATACGACTATTCTGATCGAGAACAGCCGCCTCGACACAAGAAGCCATGATCTCCTCCAGCTGTTGAATAACGTGGATGTGGCGATGGATGAGGCGGAAAATAACCATCGCCGTTACCTCGTCACAGGAGAAGTCGTCTACCTGAAGAGCTTCCGGTCACTCACGGAACAGAAACCCACCTATCTGAAGTATCTGAAAGACCTCACCGCAGCGCTCCCGCTGCAGGAAAGTCGAGTCGAAACACTCCAGAAACTGATCGAGCAGCAAATCAATGCAGAAACAGGTGCAATCGCCAAACGGGATGGAGGGGGGTTCGAAGCCGTCCGGCGCATCGCGCTTGAAGGCGCCGCGAAACGCGAGCTCACGGCCATTCACCGCATCATCGGGGAAATGGAAGTTGAGGAACGTCAGAGTTTACGCCGGCGCCTCAGCGAATCGACCCTCAGCACAACCAATACCATTGTGCTCCTCGCCTCAGGCGCCCTCCTGCAACTGGTCCTCCTCGCCTCTGTCTATTACCTCATACGGCACGATATTACCGCGCGTCGAAAGGTCGCAGCAGAACTGGAACTTCGCGGAGAACTTCTCGAGGCGGCCAATAGAGAGCTTGAGGCCTTCAGCTATTCAGTCTCGCACGACCTCCGTGCGCCGCTTCGCCATATTGATGGCTATGCCTCGCTCCTCAGTAAATCAGTCGGCGACACCTTGAATGAGAAAGCCAAGCGCTACCTCCAAACGATTTCCGACTCGGCCAAACAGATGGGCCAATTGATTGACGACCTGCTCGTGTTTTCCCGCATGGGACGCCAGGAAATGCTCCATACCACGGTCAATCTCGACCAGCTCATTAAGACCATCCTTTACGATTTACGTCTTGACTTGCAAGGACGGGAAATATCCTGGACAATCGACACACTGCCGGAGGTACCCGGCGACCCCGCCATGCTTCGACAGGTGTTTGTGAATCTGATTTCGAACGCGATCAAGTTTACCGGAACCCGGCCCATCGCGAAGATCGCCATCGGGCTTGAACGGAAGAGCGCAGAGGAGATCACCGTGTTTGTCCGCGATAACGGCGTGGGATTCGACATGCAATATCTCGACAAGCTGTTCGGCGTCTTCCAGCGGCTTCACCGAGCCGATGAATTTGAAGGGACTGGGATCGGCCTCGCCAATGTGCGTCGCATCGTCCATCGCCACGGAGGGCGGGCGTGGGCTGAAGGCATCCCCGATCAAGGCGCGACGTTTTTTGTCACACTCCCAACCAGGAGACCTCGAACATGACGGCTGCAAAACCCATCTTACTGGCCGAAGACAACCCCCGAGATGCGGAACTCGCGCTCGCCGCCATGGAAGAAGAGCATATCTCCGATAAGGTTGTCCTGTGCCACGACGGCGCCGAAGTCTTGGACTATCTCTATTGCCGTGGGCAATTCAAATCGCGCCTCAAAGGCAATCCCGCTGTTGTCTTTCTGGACCTCAAAATGCCCAAGGTCAACGGGCTCGAAGTACTCCGCACGATCAAGTCCGACATCAGCCTTCGTCCGATTCCCGTCGTCATGTTGACCTCTTCTCGGGAGGAAAAAGACCTCGCAGAAAGCTATGCCCTAGGCGCCAATGCCTACGTCGTGAAGCCCGTCGAGTTTCACCAGTTTCTCACCGCCGTGAGAGAATTGGGCACGTTCTGGGGCGTGATCAATGAGCCACCCCCCGAAGGGTCGGCGTCCACTAACTAATATGACGCACCCCGAGGTTCTGTGACGACCCCGCTAAGACTCCTCCAGCTGGAGGACAACACCGTCGACGCCGAGTTGATCCTGGCGACCCTCAACGAGGGAGGCATTCCCTGTGAGACCAGCCGGGTCGATCGGCGAGACACCTTTGTCGACGCCTTGAAAGCAGGCAAGATCGACCTGATCCTGGCGGATTATTCTCTTCCCGGATTCGATGGGATCACCGCCCTCTCACTCGCGCAACAACTCAGACCCGACATCCCCTTCATCTTCGTCTCCGGAACCCTCGGCGAGGAATTGGCCATCGACGCCATGCATCGCGGCGCCACCGATTATATTTTAAAACAGCGCCTCGGACGGCTTGTGCCCTCACTCCAACGCGCCATCAGGGAACTACAGGAACGGCAGGAGCGCGCCCGTGTGGAAGAAGCCCTGCGACAGAGCGAGAAGCAGCTTCGGCAGGCCCAGAAGATGGAAGCCGTCGGCCGCCTGGCCGGAGGGCTCGCCCACGATTTTAACAATCTCCTCACCGTCATCATGGGCCATGCCCAAGTCCTGCTCAACGAGATGGAGACAGAACATCCCTTCCGAGCCAAAGTCGAAGAAATGCAGAAGGCCGG
>CAZXNN010000099.1:0-10022 GCA_964641915.1 uncultured Nitrospira sp.
GTTACAGCAGCAGCGAATGGAAATTCCTCGCCGGGCGCCATACATGCTGTCATTCAACCAGTGGTACTCCAACCGTCCAGGCACCTTGTATGTCGTTCCGGTGACCGAAGTCGCACGCGTGTACCTCAATCTCTTGCTAGTTCTGCTCAGCGAAGAGTTCGGCTACTTCATCGTCGACACCGACAATGGAAATGCAGGATGCGGACTCGATCGATTCAGGCAGAGCCGAGGCGGACACCTCCACGACGATCCTGCTTCGAACCGTGTCATGACCTTACGAGATCTCGATGCTGCAATCAGCGATACGGCGCTTCAAGAGCAAGGGTTAGTCTGCCAGAACCTGTTCCTCATGTCTCAGGCGATCGGCTTGGGTGGAGGCATCCAAAGCGTAGGCAGCGGCCGGCATCTCCTAGGGCTTGAACCGCACATCTATTCAGGCCTCGGCTTCACCTTTGAAGCCTCGCCTATTGCAGGCGTTCGATCAAACCCAGTCGGACTGCCAGGCGTGTGGGAAGGTCCTTGCCCCCCGTTTACCACATCAATCGAAGATGCCGTACTGAGCCTCGTGGAGTCGAAGTTCGGCATCGGCGGCCTCTACTCCGATCCAGCCAATGCGCCATGGAAGACGGCTGCTGGGCAGGCTGCCCCGCAAATTGCCCCGCATGAGCAGAGAACCATCGAAGCCGTCATTCAGTTTTGCAACTATGTCTCTCGCACCTACGGGCGATTCCCTGCACATGTAGATGCGTTCAAGACCGTCATCGCCTTTCAGGCCCACCATATCGACACAGGGTTCTACGATAAGTTCTATCCGAATGAATCGGTTCCTCAAGCACACCGGGAACATTTCACGGCCTGGCACCAAGGCCATCTTGAAGAACACTCTGGCTTGTCCTCCATGCACGAAGAGGTGCTCTCATGAGAAACCAGCGACGCGTGGTCATCACAGGGTTAGGAGTCGTGTCCCCTCTCGGCTGCGATCTTGAACTGTTTTGGCACCTCTTAAGCCGGGGAGAAACCGGCATTAAGCCTATCACCAGTTTCGACACATCCCCTTTTGGCGCCTCGCTGGCTGGCGAGATCACAGACTTCGATCCGACCGACTTTATTCATCCCAAGAAAGCACGCCGCATGGGCCGCGTCTCACAATTTGCCGTGGCTTCGGCATTGATGGCGACACGCAACGCTGTGTTGGACCTGGAGCAAGAAGACAGAGAACGAGTCGGCGTCTGCTTCGGTACATCAGTCGGTGGCTTAAAGGAAGCGTTTGAAGCGCACGATTCCATGCTGGCCAAGCAATACAAACATACGAACCCCTTCACGATGACCACGACATTCCCCAATGCCGTGTCGGCGGAAGTCTCCATCGCCTTGGGCACACATGGGGAATGTGAAACCTACTCTATCGGCTGTTCCTCCACGGCCAATGCCATCGGCCGTGCGTATGACCTGATTCGTTCACATGACGTGGACATTGTCATCGCCGGCGGAGCCGAAGCCCCGCTCCATCCCACCATTTTCTCTGCAATGGATGCAGGACGTACGCTGGCTCCAGACCAAGGCGGAACGATTCGCGATCTCCCCCGGCCCTTTGACCAAACTCGATGCGGAATCGTTCTCGGAGAGGGTGCGGGCTGTTTCATTCTTGAAGAACAGGAACATGCAGAGCGGCGAGGAGCGCCAATCTATGCCGAACTGGAGGGATGGTCTTTTACCACCGATGCCCACTCTATGGCCCGTCCAGAAGAGACCGGCAAAGAGCATCGCCGCGCCATCGAACGCGCGGTCGCTTCCGCCCATTGGTTCCCCGAAGAAGTGGACTACATCAATGCCTGTGGGCTTGGCACGGTGGAATTGGATCTGATCGAAACTATCGCCATTAAGAAGGCAATGGGATCTTCCGCCTATCGAATCCCTGTCAGTTCCTTCAAGTCGGCGCTCGGCCATGCATTTGCTGCCAGTGGGGCGTTTCAGCTAATCGGGACAGTTCTGGCTCTGCAACATCAATTCATTCCCCCCACGCTGCATCTCACACACCCGGATCCACAATGTGATCTCGACTATGTGACAGGGCTGGGACGATCGAAAACACTTCAACGCGCGTTGGTCAATAGTTTTGGGTTTGGCGGGAAAAACATTGTCCTCGCTGTCTCACGAGTCGATGTCCCGGCACTGCGGGACACGATATTGGCGTCGGAGTCGGGCTCGACGTACCACGAGCGTCTGGTCGCACCGGCACTGGCCCATTCACGGCAGGCCGGATTGATCCAATGATCCAATCCCCCCCACAGGTACGGAATCAGGCTTGGATCAAGGCCACTCTTACCGAGAGGACTACACGATGACGGCGTTAACCATTGCACATGCGGACAAGCTATCGAGCCCGGAAGTCATTGCGAACCCCTATCCGTACTACCGCGAACTGCGAGACCAATCGCCTCTCAACTATATCTTTCTACCAGCCGGAACAGTGGCAGGAATTGAAGAGCCCATTCGTGCCTGGGCACTCATGAAATATCAAGACGTATACGGCGCCCTGAGAGACCATGACACCTTCGCTTCCGGACGAAATCCACTGGCCGGGAAAATCGCGCCAAAGCTCGCGTTAATTCAGGACGATCCTCCCCGACACACCCGTTTTCGCCGGCTGGTCAATCGGACCTTTACCCAGAAGCGCATCGACGAACTCACACCCTGGATTCAAGCCGTCACTAAGGAACTCCTGGATGAAATGGGGTCGGGTGAAATCGACGTGATCCCGTCATTCGCCATTCCACTCCCCGTCAAGGTGATTGCCAGGTTGTTGGGAATTCCCGGAGAAGATTATTTCACGCTGAAGCGGTGGAGCGATGCCTTCCTGGCTTTTAGCTCGATGGCTCCAGAAGACCGTGGCGTAAGCAACAAAGAAATGGCGTCCTATTTCGGCCGTATGGCAGTGGCACGGCGAAAGCACGGAGCAGAGGACCTCATCACCGCTCTAGTGGAAGCAGAAGTCGATGGAGAGTCCCTCGACGATGCGGAAATCCTTGGCTTCTGCATGCTCCTGCTCATCGCGGGGAATGAAACCACTACCAATCTTCTTGGCAACATGCTGGGGATCCTTGCGGATCGGCCGGAGCTGTGGAACCAACTCCGAGAAGACCGAAGTCTGGTAGATGCCGTCATTGACGAAACGCTGCGCTTCGAGAGCCCCATTCAACGCCTTCCCCGGAACACCACAAGAGACACCGAACTCTCCGGCATCAAGCTGCCTGCGGGCTCAACAATATCTGTGTATTACGGCGCCGCCAATCGCGATCCCTTGGAATTTCCCAACCCCGACGAGTTCCGGCTGGACCGCGGGCTGCACAATCACGTCGCGTTCGGAGCGGGAATCCATTACTGCCTCGGCGCCCCTCTAGCCCGCGCCGAAGCATCCATTGCACTCAACACACTCCTCGACCGATTCCCGCGCCTCGAGCGAGGACCCGCACCGGCCGTTCGACAGTCTACGAGCTTAGTAGTCTTTGGCTACCAACGATTGCCCCTGACGTTCAACGCCGCGAATTAGATTCACCAGGAGTGATCCGCTTCGCAGAAACGAGGGCACATATGAAACACCAACCGGCGACCCCACATGCATGTATTCAATCTCTTGTGGCAGATGTATTTGGGGGGCTCTCACGCGAAGAACTGCTGATGGCCTTATCCCTCATGCACCAGATTCTTGAGGCGGACAGGGCAAGGGACATGGCGCGAATCATGACTGCGCTGTCCGAGCTGCGCCGCAAGGCTACCGGCCCCAAGCTTACACTGCGCAAGTCTCCGAACGAAAACCATGCGATTGGAACGACATCACTGCGGGGGAAGTCTTCTCACCGTGTTGTGCGCTACCTCTTTTCCTGTCTTACGAAAATGCAAGCGAGGCTCGACGCTGAGCCGAGCCGCCCGCACGTTTCCAGTAACATCTGTCTCCTGTCTCCCCGGGAGCTCACTGTCTTGCGGTGGATGAAGGAAGGAAAAACCAACTGGGAAATTGCCCAGATTCTGGGACTCAGTGAGCGAACCGTTCGCTTTCACGTCGGCGGCATCTTCGAGAAGCTGGATGTCACGTCCCGCACCCAAGCAGTGGCCCGGGCATTGGGAGCAGGACTTATCGCCTCCTAACGCGACGGCCTTCTTAACAGACGCGCGTGTCTGTTAAGAAGGCCGTCGAGGTCTGCCCATCGTGGGCCTTGTTGAACCAGCTTTCGACCTTACCATTTAGATCTTCCCGGTCAGCCGTCGCCACACCCTGGCGCATACGCCAGGTGACGGGGCCCCTCCCACACCTACTATGATGACAACCACTTATTCACCGCTCCTGCAGCATAGCAGAGCGACCATGGCACTCATCTCTTGCGAGGATTGTAAAAAATGGAGAAGGACTCCAACGGGCTGCGCCTCATTCATGGTTCGGATAAAAGAAGACCTGACAGGGAACGGCCATCCCCCGTGTCTAGCTCTGGTATGAATCCGGCCATGCGCCAGACGCCGCGCTCATCCGGCGACCTAATTATGTCGCTGCGTGCAACAGAAGCACGGTTGGGCAGCCTCTTAGAGGACCGAAGCCGCATCAGCCGAGACCTTCACGACTCGGTCTTGCAATCGCTGTATGCCATAGGGCTCAGCCTGGAAACCTCTCACCGCACCACTACTTCTCCGCAACCAGGGGCCAATCGCGCCTACAGCCATGCCGTGGATCAGCTCAATCGCTTGATTCACGAAGTGCGCGGCATCATCAAGGGGCTTGCGGATGGATCGGTGCAGGATATGGATCTGTCTGAGGAACTCAGGCAGTTGGCCGGCAGTTACGAGCAACTCGGCGGCGTCAGGATCACGCTCAGCCTGCAGCCGTCGGCCCTCGATGTACTGACCCGCGAGGAAGAGCAGGAAATTCTGAACATTGTGCGAGAGGCCTTGAGCAATTGCATCCGCCATGCGCAGGCGACGCACGCCGAGGTGTTGATCAGGACGCACGGCAATCGAGTGCGCATCAGTATCTGCGACGACGGGAAGGGATTTGTCGAAACCGGCCCGCACCCCAAGGGGTATGGCGTGATGAATATGGAAGCGCGGGCCAAGAAACTCGGCGGCAGTCTGGTGCTCCGCTCGAAGCCCGGTCAGGGCACGCGCATTACCGCGGAATTTTTACTGGAACCGATTTTAGCGCCTTTATGAAATCTGCACGCACCACGCTCCTCATCGTCGATGACCATGAAGTCGTCCGGCAGGGTCTCCGTACCCTTCTGGACCTTGAGCCGGATTTCCGTGTCATCGGTGAAGCGGCATCGGTGGCGGATGCCGTCACACGGACCGCACATCTCAGACCAAGTGTCGTGCTCCTCGACGTGAAGTTGCCCGACGGGTCCGGAGTCGCTGCCTGTCGCCAGATCCTCGCGGCGACACCGGCAACCCGCGTCTTGATGCTGACCAGCTTTTCCGAGGACGCCATAGTGGTCGAGGCCGTTCAGGGCGGTGCCCACGGTTACGCCCTCAAGGATGTCCGAACCACGGACCTGATCCAGGCCATTCGCACCGTCGCCAGCGGCCAGGGCTATCTGGATCCGCGCGTGGCCCAGCAGACCTTGCATTGGATCCGCGACCGATCCCACGCCGCCGTCGGCCATTCCCAGGATCGCCTCACACGCCTCTCCCCTCAAGAGCGCGCCATTCTGCCTCTGCTCGCCGAAGGCAAAACCAACAAAGAAATCGCCGTGAGCCTGCGACTCAGCGATAAGACCATCAAGAATTACCTCGCCAATATCTTCGACAAGCTCCAAGTACGCCGGCGCACCGAAGCCGTGAGCTGGTATATCCGAACGACTCAGACCGCCTCGCGAGGGCCCCGCTTCTAGGTCTTGAGCATTCCGCTGCGTTCACTCCCGCACCCTCTAGAAATTCAAGGGTCTCAGGCCCTATGCTAGCCACTCCGCCCTGGCCGCCGCAGGGATTGGATAGAATCACCCCGCAGACTGACCAGCGAACCGAGGCACGAAGCGTCATGCACCGCCCCTCCCTTCCTTCACCGTCCGAAACCGCGACGCACCCCAGCCACGGCATCATGCCGGAACCGGCCGCACTGTCGACCTCTTCCCCCGCCCATCGTGCTGTGGAGGCGGCTCAGATCGGCACATGGGAATGGCGGCTCGCCACCGGGCACGTCGAGTGGTCTCAACAAACCGATACGATTTTCGGGCTCGCGCCAGGCGAATTTTCTGGCACGTTTGAAGGATTTTTGCGCCTCGTGCATGAAGCAGATCGGCCGCTGTTACAGGCAGCGATTCAGACCGCGATTGAAACCCGTCAGCCCTACCACCTCGACCATCGAATCATTACTCCTGGCGGGATCATCCGATGGATCTCCTGCCGAGGCCGCGCGGTGCTGGACCCGGATGGCCGCGTCGCGGGCATGGCCGGCACGACCGAAGATATTACCCGCCGAAAAGAAGCCGAGCTCGCCCTGGTTGATCTACAAGCGACCTTGGAACACCGTGTCCGGGAACGCACCGCCGGCCTCGAACGGGCCGTGCGTGACCTTCAGGAAGAGATCGGACGGCGGCAACAGACTGAAGCCGCGCTGAAAGCCAGCGAACAACGGTATCACGCCCTCTACGAACACAACCCCACGATGTACTTCACCCTGACGCCTGACGGCACGGTCCTCTCCGTCAACCGCTTCGGGGCAGAAGAATTGGGCTATCACGTGAACGAATTAGTCGGGCAATCGGTACTCGCCGTCTTCCAAGCCGCCGATCACCGCACTGTCCTGGGACAACTGCGCGTGTGCTCACAAAGCCCGGGGCACACCTTCGACTGGGAAATCCAGAAAGTGCGGAAGGACGGCCAGCTCCTCTGGGTCAAGGAACGGGCGCGAGCCATCACCGGGCCTGACGGACATCCGATCATTCTCGTCGTCTGTGAAGACATCACAGAACAGCGACAGGCCGAGGCCGCCCGCACCCATAGCGAGGAGCGTCTGCGGTCGTTCCTCAATGCGCTCGACGACCTAGCATTCGAACTGGATGAGCACGGCGTCTATCTGAATGTGTGGACGCACAACGACGACCTCCTGCTGCTCCCGAAACCGGAGATTGTGGGGAAGACGCTCGAGGAGATCCATGGCACCGAGGCTGGACGCTATTACCTCACAGTCCTTCGCCGTGTCCTAGCCTCGGGAACACCGGAATCGGTCGAGTACGCGCTCCATTTGAAAGGCCATCTGCGGCACTTCTCCGCCGTCCTCAGCCGGATTCCGGCCGCGCAAGACCGCTCGCCCACCGTCGCAGCGGTCATTCGCGAAACGACACGGCAGAAGCTGGCCGAGGAGTCGGCAAAGGAACTCAACCTGGCACTGTCCAATGCCATGCCGGGAATTGCCCGGCTCACGACCGCCGGACACTATCTGACCATGAACAGCTACTACGCCTCGGCGCTGGGTTACAGCCCGGACGAATTGATCGGCCGATCCTGGACCCCGACGGTGCATCCCGACGACCTCCCGCTGGTCACCCGGGCCTTCGACCAACTCAGAAGTCACGGGAAGGGAGAATTTGAAGCCCGCGGCGTCAGAAAAGACCGCAGCATCTTTTATAAGCAGGTCTTGATGGTCCGAATCGATGACGCGAACGGGGACATGACCGGCCACCACTGCTTTATGCGGGACATTACCGATCGCAAACAGGCCGAGCTGGCTCTCCGTGACAGCGAGCAGGCGATCCGGGCTCTTCAGGAGACCGCCTCGGCGCCGGGCCTCACGCTCGATCAGCGGATCCGTTCTGTCCTGGAACTGGGATGCCGGCTGTTCCGCCTTCCGATCGGCCTGTTGACGAAGGCGGAAACCGAACAACTCATCATCACGCACGTCTGGGATCCAGCCAACTGGTTCGCCCCCGGCATGCACCTCCCCTTGTGCCAATCGTACTGCGGCACCACCCTGACGGAACTCCAGCCGGTGGCCATCGAACATGCCGGGCAGTCATGCTGGCGCACGCACCCCGGCTATGAGACGCTGGGGATAGAATCGTACCTTGGGGCCCGGCTCGTCGAAGAGCAACACGTCTTCGGAACGATTTGCTTCCTCGGGAAGTCGCCCCGCTCCACCCCCTTCACCTCCGCCGAATCAGACTTTCTCCTCCTCATGGCCCGGTGGATCAGCGGCGAATTATACCGGCACCGATCAGAGCAGGCCCTTCGTATCAGTGAAGAACGCTTCGAAATTGCGTTCCGGTCGAGCCCGCATCCGGTCGTCATCACCGAACTGGCCACCGGCCGGTGCATCGAAGTCAATGACACCGCCTTGCGGCTCTTCGGATTCGACCGCCACGAGGCGGTCGGGCATACCACCATTGCGATCGAGCTGTGGCCGAAGCCGGAGGACCGGACAAGATTCGTCACGCGGCTCCTGGAAACCGGCACTCTCCGGGGAGTCGAATTCACCTTCCAAACCAAAGACCGTCGTTTGCGTCACTGCCTGGTTTCGAGCGAATTGATCGAACTGAACGGCACCAGATGTATCCTGACAGTCGGGACCGATATCACGGAAAAGAAGGAGGCCGAAGCCGCGTTGCGGGAGAGCGAGGAGCGGTGGCAGCGCTTCGTCGCCAACGCCCCGGTGGGGCTGGTCATCGTCGATACCGACAGGCGCATCCTGAGCGCCAACCAAGCCTTTTGCGCGCTCACGGGCTACTCCGAACAGGAAGTCACCAACAACACCTACGCGCTCTACACCCATCCCGATGACCTCTCCCAAAACCTGCGCCTGACGGACGAGTTTTTTACAGGGCAGCGGCAGGCCTACGCATACGAGAAACGCTACATCCGGAAAAACGGCGAAATCATCTGGGTCTCCATACGCGCCAGCGGTCTCTCTGTCCATGGCTCCACCACGCCGCTGCTGCTCGCCGTCGTAGAAAATATCACCGACCGCAAGCAGGCCCTGGCCGACCGGGAACGGATCAGCCAGGACCTGCACGACAACCTGCTCCAATCCCTCTACGCCGTCGGCATGCAGCTCGAAGCCGGAAAACTGCTCGCGGGAAAAGCGCCGCGCAAATCCAAACAGCATGTGACCCAGGCCATCCGGCAGTTGAACCTCCTCGTCTCGCAGGTCCGGCAGTTCATCACCGACCTGACCAGCCGCACGGCGCCGACGATGGATTTCACGGTGGCCCTGAACCAGCTGATCGCCTCCTGCTCATCGGAAACTCGTACCACACCTTCGCTGGACCTCGATCCAACCGCCCTTACCGGCATCACCCCCGTGATCGGCGAGCAGCTGCTGAGTATTGCGCGGGAAGCCTTGAGCAACAGTGTCCGCCATGCCGGCGCGACGCACCGTTCTGTCAGCCTGACGAAAACCGACCGTGCCATCCGGTTGCGCGTGGCCGATGACGGCACAGGCTTTGACCCCGGCCGCACACGCCGCCGGGGCCATGGACTCGCCAATATGGCGGCGCGCGCCAGAACCATCGGCGCGCGGTTCACGCTCGACAGTGCGCCGGACCGCGGCACCTCGATCACGATCGACGTCCCCACAGGAGATCCCCATGCCTGCTAAAACGAAACCTTCGCCCATTCGTTTGCTGATCGTCGACGACCACGAGGTGGTTCGCATCGGGCTCGGCGCCGTGCTGAATCTGACGCCGGGCATGAAAGTGGTCGGTCAAGCCCGGAGTAAGGCCGATGCCGTCGCCCAATGCCGTCGGACGAAGGCGGACGTCGTGCTGCTCGATATCCGCCTGCCGGACGGCAGCGGGATCGATGCCGCCCGCGAGATTCTGTCGGGACACCCCAACATCCGCATCCTGTTCTTGACCAGCTTCGCGGACGAACATACCGTGCTTGAGGCGATCCTATCCGGCGCCCAGGGCTATGTGCTGAAAGATATCGCTTCCGCCGCGCTGATCCGCGCCATCAAGACCGTCGCCGCCGGACAACCCTTGATCGACCCGCGCCTGGCCCCCCAAACCCTCTCGTGGATGAAGCACCTGCCGGCAGGCCAG
>CAZXNN010000100.1:0-9893 GCA_964641915.1 uncultured Nitrospira sp.
TCCTTGTCCACCATGGCCGGCTCTTTCCCCTGCTTCTTGGCAAGGGTGATCGGCATGCGGACAAAGTGAATGTTATAGAACTTCCGGTTCGCATTGACCGGGCAGAGACTCCAACGTCCCTGCTCGCCGGGCTGGGCCGGCTCGGAGGTCCGCTCACCGTTGGCATCCTGGTGGATCGGCTCCAGCCAGGGTGCGCCACTGTGGTTTGCGGAGAACGGCACGCGCTTGCCGAAGTGCGGCTTGAACAGCGGCCAGGCCATCTTGCCCGTCGTCGGGTCAAAGAGAATAGCCGGTCTGGTGCTGTCGTCCCACTTAGCGGCCCACTGATACTTGGGGTTCTGAGCCGTGCTCTCGCGCTCGCCCCGGGCAATGTTGCCGTCCCACTTCCAGTCCCACACCGTCGAGTCATAGGCCATAATCTGGCCCTTCTCGTCGTTGGTGTGGCCCGGTTGACCCTGGGCCGGCACAAACATTTCGACCCAATCCTTGATGTTCACGATCACCGGATCGGATTTCCAGTTCGTCTTCTGGCTCTTGTCGACGATCTTGAAGGTCTTGCCGAACCAGTCGAGGGTTGAGCCGATCAACTTGTCCGACGAGACACCTTGTCGCATGCGACCCTGGCGATCTGGCAACTCACGCATATCCGGCATCGTATCGGTATGCGCCGCGCCGACTTGGAGGGTATTGTAGAACCGGCCGTACCCCCACATGCCCGCGACATAGTGATGCGCCACATGGCAATGATAGAGGAATTCGCCGGCCAGATGCTGGCAGCCACCGCCGCCGCACTCCGGTTCCAGGTCGAGCGCTTCGGACGGACCAACTACTTCCACGTCCACCCGATCAGACTTGGTCCGAATGACCGGATACTTCACTGGACCATCCTGCCCCTTATACCAATGCTCTTCCTGATCGGAACGCGGGCTGCGCTGCCAACGGATGGTTCCGCTATGGGGATGGTGGGAGTGGAACACTTCCGATCCACCGTGCACCAACCGCCACTTGACCGGATCACCCAGATAGCCTCGGGCCACCGTGGTGGGAGGATCGCCGAAGGTGTAGGCGCTGTACGCCATCGACTCGTCCTCGAACCCGAAATATTCATGCTGCAAGTGCATCTGATCGATGCCGAACGGCTCGCTGCGATAGTTGATCGCACGGCCACCCGGACGATACGCGTCCGTCAACGGATCGCGCTGCGGCAAGAAGTCACCCTTCTTGTTCAACGGACGGAACGCTTCGTCGCCGATTTCGTGATAGAAGAGCACGAATTCGCGGAAGTCCGGTCCGGATCCGTTGTCGATCATGACCTGCCATCCGCTGGTCGTATCGGGCGCGGCGCCCGTTCCGAGCGGATCGAGGTACTTGGAGCCCTTCGGCTCGACGATGAAGGCGCCGAACAGGCCCAACACCGTCAACTCGCGGTCATGGCTCCATGAATGGAATTGCCGCACACCTTCCTGCATGTTCGGATGGATATACCATTCGAAATCCTGGGTCTTGCCAGGCGAGACGACCGTGTCCGGATTCGTCGTCGTCGCGGGCTTCCCTGTGGCGCTCACGATCATGCTGGAGGCCTGAATGACCAAGCTGCCATCCTCGCCCTCCAACTGGTTGCGCAGCGTCATTTTCACGCAGTCGCCCTGGTTGGCACGGAGCACCAAGGGCTGAATCGCATCGCCCTGGTTTCCGGTCGTTACCGCGCCCGGATCGAATCCGTCTTTTTCACGGGCAGCCTTGTTCTTTGCCTCTTCGGCCCGGACTTTGTCGATGTCGCCCGTGTGGACGTACATATACCCGGGATAGAAGTCGAGCCACCGGTTCAAGCTGATCTCGATGTTGATCATCGAGACATCGAACTTCTTGACCGGAGCATTGGCCGGGCACTTCCCGCCGGACGTCATGACAGGCTCACCTTTGGACCCGTCCGACATGAGCAGGAAGCTGCTGCCGTCCTGCCCCATGTACTGGTGCATCATCGACATCTCGTTGAACGCACCGGAGGTCGGGGTCGCCTGCGCATCTTTCTTCGCCTGCTCCCCCAGCTTCTCCATCAAACGATGGTGCTGCATCTCCATCTTCTCTGCATTGCCGGCACGACCTTCCATGGCGTTTTCCACCACGGTCTGGCCTTTGAGCTGTTGCGTCCAACCCGGCATCGCGACCGGAGTCGCGTGACCGTCGTGCGACGGCTCACCAGGTCCTGCCGCAAACAGCCCTGGTACAACCACCAGGCTGCCCGTCAGCAGCACGCTGTGCAGCATCAACGACAGGCGGCTACGCCGCCGCTGACGCTGAGATTGAAGTTGAAAAACCCTCATACACGGCCTCCCCCTGTTATGACCGCCTCTTCCATGGGCGGACTGTTGAAACACACCGACGAAACAACCGACTATGAATACCCTTCAACTGCCCTCCGAGTACCTTCTTTGCCAAAAAGTACCGGCCTCCGACTCTCTCCGGCCTCTCCTCTGGAGGGAATTAGAGCTGGTGAAGGATCCTTCTTGCGAAGGAAGGGCTATTCGGAGGCCGGTCCAAAATGACCCAGACCTTCACCAGCGAGATGTTTTAACCGCAAACGTCGTGCCTAAGTAACGACCGTTCCAGCATATTTTCGATTCTCCAGTCCTGGAGCGGCTCCAGTGCCGTTCACTCTTTCCTCACCATCTGTCACTCGAAAGGCATGATTCCACATCCGTAGACAGCCCAACAGGCCATGAACATTCAACATCTTTGTTTTCAGATAGTTGCGCTGTCTAAGCAGCTAGACAGCGCTGCGTGATCGGTTGGGGCGAATGAGGGCACAGGAAGATTATTGAAGGCCGTATTCTCTGAGCTTATTGTAGAGGCCCGCCCTGCTGATCTTGAGCAGCTTGGCTGCTCTGAGTCGATTCCCGCCGGTCTTCCTCAAAGCTTCGACGATACGCGTCCGTTCGGTATGACTGACCGCATCCCGGACCACCATGCGCAGTCCTTCCTCAGGCGCCTTGGATCCCAACGCCACAATATCGCCGCACGTCAGCTCCTGACCGGCCGTTGTGACGACCGCCCGCTCGATATAATGCTGCAACTCTCGAACATTCCCCGGCCACGCGGCCTCGGTGAGTGCCTGCATCACATCGGACGATACCGCCCTCGGCTGCTGACGATGGCGCTTACAGGACGCGACCACAAAATATTCGACTAACAACGGAATATCCTCTCGCCGCTCTCGAAGCGGAGGCAGGAACAACGGCAAGACGGCCAGGCGGTAGTAGAGATCCTGCCGGAATGACTTGCCCTTCACCAGCTCGCTCAGATCCTTATTGGTAGCTGACACCACACGCACATCAACTTTGATCGGCTGGTTCCCCCCCACCCGCTTCACTTCCCCCTCCTGCAACACGCGCAATAGCTTGGCCTGGAATGTCGGCGTCGTATCGGCGATTTCATCCAGAAAGATCGTCCCGCCATCGGCCTCTTCGAACAAACCCCGCTTATTGGCAGTCGCTCCGGTAAAGGATCCCTTCATATGCCCGAACAACTCGCTCTCCAACAACGTCTCCGGGAGCGACCCGCAATCCACCACGACAAACGGTTTATCCCGGCGATCACTGAGGCGATGAATGGTTTTGGCGACCAATTCCTTGCCCGTGCCGCTTTCGCCCTGAATCAAGACGGTCGCCTGACTTTCAGCCACCAGCGCAATCATGTCGAACAGTTGCTGCATCGACGCGCTGCGGCCGATGAGATCGCCCAAATGCTCCCGCACCATCGGAGCCGGAAGATCCTCCGGCACCTGAAGTGCCGATCGATGAGAGGCCTGAGAAGCGGGCGTGAACAGCACCAGCATCGACGCGATCTGCCCGTCACTTCCAACCAGAGGAAACGCCTGGTGCATCCCGCAGGCCGCTCCGTTCCCTCCGGCCGTGCAGGAGACCGACTGAACCCCCGGCGACTCAAATACCTTCGTCGCCGGACAAGTCCCGCAGGGATCGGTCCGATGCGCAAAAGCCTCGTAGCACTTCGCATGATGCGCCTCCGCCTTGTCGGCCCCATGGTCCGTCCAAGCCGCCGAGTTGGCGTACACCACATTGAAGTCGCGATCCATCACGGCCACACGATCGGATATCCCGTCCGCAAGCTGCCGGATCGCTTCAATCCGCGCCGCGATGATTGGATCGTCGAAAGGAGAACGCACAACTCCATCTGCCTGAGACCCGGCCATCTCATTTACTCCATTCTATTCTATTCGAGAGCCCCCAATGATGACCCTCTAGCACCACTTCGCCTCAGGTCACCGACCGACGCTCGTTGCCAAGTAACTGCTTCACACAGCACTTGAGTTCTGCCAGGTGAATCGGCTTACTGAGATAGGCCGTCGCACCGGCCCGGAGCACATCCATCCGCACTCCGTCATCTCCGAATGCCGTCATAACGACGATAGGACAATGCGGAACGATCGCCCGCAGACGATTCACATAGTCAACACCGCCACCGGCCAACCAAATCTCGGTCAGAATCAAATCCGGCACTGCCCGAAGGACCAAATGAAAGACCTCTTCCCCGTCTCCGGCTTCCCGGAGAACATATCCTTCGCTCCACAACCCGTCGAGCAGAAGGCTACGCATCTCTCCATCATCATCCACTACAAGTACCGACGGCTTGCCTTCAATCACACCCACACCTTCCCTGAGAAGCCCCCCTCCACGGCACATCCGTGTGTCAGACAAATTCGCAAAGACAGTGCCATTGCGCCAGCTCACCGCCCCTCACAAATACGCCTATTTTACAGGAGATTCGCAACGAAGAACCGGTCCCGCGACCCTAGACTGAAGAGAAACACCCCAACATCTAAGAATCCGACTGTTGCAAGATGCCCCAGCCAAGACGCAATGTGATCGGCGAAAACTACCCGCTTTTCGGCAGGAGGATCGTGAACGTCGTCCCCTTCCCCTCCAGGCTTTCCGCTATGATCGAACCGTGATGCTCCTCGATAATGCCTTTCACCACTGTGAGCCCCAACCCCGTTCCTTTGCCAAACTCTTTGGTGGTGAAGAACGGGTCAAACACCCTGGCGATCACCTCCTGAGGAATCCCGTGCCCCGTATCTGCCACCGTGACCTTGACCATGGTGTCAGCCTGAGCCATCCCGATACGGAGCTGCCCGCCTTCCGGCATGGCGTGGACGGCGTTCATGATGAGATTGATGAGCACCTGATTCATTTGGTCGGCATCAGCCTGCACTTTGGGGCACGCCTCATCCAGCTGCATCTCGACCTGTACCCGGTTTTTCGCCAGCCGTTCCTGGAACATCTCGACGCTGTTCTCAATGACATCCCGCAGGACCAGCGGGCCGCGCTCAGGCGGTTTGCGCCGGGCAAAGGCCAGGAGCTGATTCATGACACGCGTAATCCGCTCGACCTGCGCCACGATCGTTTGCAGCCCCTTCTTCACCGTCTCATCCGTCACGCGATCCATCAGATATTCTGCGCGGCCCAGAATGACGTTCATGGGCGTCCCGATCTCGTGTGCCATCCCGGTAGCGACCGTCCCAAGCTCCGCAATGCGTTCGGTCTTCCGCAAACGCTCTTGTAACCGCTTGCGCTCGCCGATGTCCCGCAGCATCACCAGAATCGCCGGGCCTTCTTCATCGGAAAACCCGGCAGAGCTGACCTCAACATCCATCGGTGCGCCATCCAACCTCACGACCCGCTCCTCGACCATCGGGGCTACCTGGCTGCCGCCGAGCAATTCACGGGTCCGCTCACGCATGGCGGCATGCCCGTCCTGATGGAATAGCTCAAAGGGAGACCTTCCGACGATCTCCTCGGCCTTCACGGCTCCGAACAACTTGAGCGCCTGATCGTTGGCAAAAATGACGTGTTCGGATCGCACCACAAGAATGCCGTAGGGTGAAACGGCGATCAGCCGCCGATACCGCTCTTCACTCTGCCGGATGAGATGCTCCACTCGTTTACGTGCAGTGACATCCTGCGTGGTCCCTACTACACGGGTCGCCCGAAGACGCTCCGGCTCTCCTTCAAAAAACACCTGCGCACGCACGGCCATCCATCTGACTTCTCCGTCCGGATATTGCATCCGGAACTCGGCCACAAATCTCGAGTCAGGCCCATCGGGGCGGTGAGCTGCCCAGATCAATTCCTGAAGAGCATGCAGGTCGCCGGGATGGATATGCGCCATCAGTGTCTTGAGCGGCACGCCTGTGCTGCATCGATAGATAACCTGCGCACGCCCATCCAGCCGCACGAGGTCGGTCGCGAGGTCATGCTCCCAGGCCCCCAGCTGGCCGGCTTCAAGAGCGAGCCGGGATCGCTCCTCAATCCCCCGCAACTGCTCTTCGGCCCGCAACCGCTCCGTAATATCCCGAAGAATGACGGTATAAAACGTTTTGCCCTCCACCACGATATGGGAAATCGCGGCTTCGACCGGAAACTCTTCGCCGCTGGCCCGAAGCCCTAGCACCTTTCCGAGTTGCCCCATTTTCCGGCTGGTCACGCGGGATCGGCCGAACTCCTCCACATGATGCCGATGGGCTTCCCGAAACCGCGCCGGCAGAAATCTCTCCATCGACCGACCGATCGCCTCACGGGCAGGGCATTGAAACATCAGCTCAGCCGCCTCGTTGAACAGGAGAATCTGCATCCGATCATCGCTGGTGATAATGGCGTCCATGGCGGACTGAACAATCCCGTCCAGCCGGAGGCTGCTGAGCAGTAATTCGCGGGCGGCTTGCGACTCCCGGTGAATCGCGCCGGTGGCACTGGCCTCAGCCAGTTCACGCGCCGCCACCGCCGCTTCCCGCCCGGCTTCTGCCTGGGCCTGCGCGGCCCGGGCACCGACGAGCTGGCTGCGCGCCTGCTTCTGCCGAACAATCATCCAGGTGACGCCCCACATGACCATCAGGCCGAGCACACGGTTCATCAAGGCGACGGCCGGATGAATGTCGCGCGGCGAAAAGTACCCGCCCAAGGCGGTTAACAAGGTGACCACCGCGGCAAAATTGTAGGAGTCACGATCGCGAGGAGACTGCAGTGTCAACACAAGCGGAATGAAATACAGGAGCCAGTCGGCCCATCCTAACGGGGTCAGGAGATCGAGGATAAAGATCGAAGTGGTGAGCAGGAGGACAGCCCCTGCCCCCAGGCGGGAGGATGTGTCGAGTGGCAGACTCACGAGGGCCTTGGACCGGCGTGCATGGTGAAGGATAGTCTACTCGTGAGTCTTCGCTTCTTCAATCTCACCGAGCTTGCGGTAGAGCGTCTTCCGGTCGATGCCCAAGGCTTGCGCGGCCTGATACTTATTCCCGCCGGTCTTGTCGAGGATCTTCTTGATGTACTCTCGCTCGATCTCGTGCAGCGGCAGCATCTTTTCCGCCGCTTCGTCGAGCACCCGCCGGTCCCCGCGAGCCCCCTGCACCGCCGGAGGCAGATCATCCGGGGCAATCTTCTCGCCCCGATTGAGCGTGACGGCCCGTTCCACCACATTTTCCAGCTCGCGCACATTGCCCGGCCAGCCGTAGTCCATCAACATCGCCAGGGCCGACTCACTCACGCCCTTGACCTCTTTGTGGCGGGCTTCCGCGCATTTCTTCAAGAACGCTTCCACCAGGATCGGAATATCCTCCCGGCGATCCCGCAACGGTGGCAATACCACTTCGATCACATTGAGGCGATAGAACAGATCGTCACGAAAGCGCTTCGCCTTCACCTCCTCTGCAAGATGCAGATTGGTGGCGGCAATGATGCGGACATCGACGGCGATCGGCTTATTGGCACCGACGCGGCGGATTTCCTTTTCTTGGATGGCGCGGAGCAGTTTCGCTTGGAGCATGATCGGCAGCTCGCTGATCTCGTCAAGAAAGAGCGTGCCCTTTTGCGCCTCTTCAAACAGCCCGCGCTTGTCCGACTTCGCATCGGTAAACGCGCCGCGCATATGGCCGAAGAGCTCGCTCTCCAACAGCTGCTCGGGAATCGCGGCACAATTCACCGGGATAAACGGGGCGTCTTTCCGGTCACTGTTGTAGTGAATGGCTTTCGCCACCAGCTCTTTCCCCGTGCCGCTTTCCCCGGTGATGAGCACATTGGTCGGACTATCCGCGACGCGACGAATCAGATCGAACACCGCCTGAATCGCCTTGCTCTTCCCGAGAATGTGGTGAAAACTGTATTCCTTGTGTACTTCTTTCCTGAGCCGGCTCACTTCTCTCCGAAGCGCGGATTCACGCACCGCGCGCTCGACGACTCGAATAATCTCCTCGGTCTTGACCGGCTTGGTGAGATAATCACTCGCGCCGCGCTTCATCGCCTCCACTGCGGTTTCAACAGATCCGAACGCAGTCATGAGGATCACGCCGATGTCGGGGTACAGCCGCTTGATCTCGGCCAACAATTCGGTCCCCAGCATCCCCTTCATTCTCAAATCGGTGAGCACGACGGCGAAGTCTTCTTCGGCCAAGAGCTTCAGCGCCTCCTGCCCACTTCCCGCCGTCGAAATCTGATGGCCGCGATCCTTGAGGACGTCAAAGACCAACTCGCGCATCTCAGCGTCGTCGTCAACAACCAGCACCGCGCCCCATTCTTCCGTCATTGCTCGACTCCTTCTCGTGGTTACCGCTCGGCCAACCTAATCCGCCTCAGGTGTCTCTTCAAGTCAAAAATGTCCCTAAAGGCTACAGAGCAACCTCTTCCCATTGGGGGGAAATGCGACAGTGCCGTCTTATTTGAAGCGATTATTACCGACTCAGTTATGCCTTAAGCAAAGCCGAGGCCAATCGAAGCGCATTCAGGAAGCGGAGATAAGCGGAAGCCCTCGAACCGTCTGATCTTGGAGAAATACCCACGGGCGATACGGTAGAAAATCGCTACCACAACCGCTTCTTTGCGAATGCATGCCCCGATCCTGATTTGAGATACCGCTCGAACTCGACCGCACGCTGGTCATCGTGAAAACAGAAATGCACCACGACCTTCCACGGACGATATTTGGACGTATGAGGCGACCCGTCTGCGTTATGAGTTTGAAGCCGCGCTTCGAGGTCTTCCGTCATACCGACGTAGCGTTGATTCGGGGCTGCGAGGCTTTGAAGGAGATACACGTACTTCGTGGATTTGTCCCCCTTCGCGAATGCGCAGACCTGCGCTTCGGGGGACAACCTTCGCTACGGTCTTGGCTGGCTTGCCAACCGAAGCTTTAGCGAAGGTTGGTGGAGGGCAGGGGAGTTGAACCCCCGACCCCTACGTTGCGAACGTAGTGCTCTCCCAACTGAGCTAGCCCCCCACCTGGCGGAACTGAAGACGCGAACCGTGAACCCCACAGGGTTAGTTGCGCATGAGCGCGCACACTCGATGCTGCGGTAGAAGAACGGGGAGGAAGTTGGCTCGCGTCCCCTAAGCAGCCGGATTATACACAACCGGTCCCTGAGTCTCTAGAGGAAGTTCACTTGCGGACAGCCATTCGACAGAAATTTTACATTGGGCCGATGACGGCTTCTCCCACAGACTTCCCCAGCTCGATCAATACCCGACGCCCCTCTACGCGCAGGCGGCCTTCGGCAAAGAGTTGCACAGCCCTGGGATAGAGTCTGTGCTCCTGCACCAGAATTCGAGCGGCCAACGTCTCGGGCGAATCGTCGTCCAGAATCGGGACGGCTGCTTGCAGGATGATCGGCCCCTCATCGACTCCCTCGGTCACAAAGTGCACGGTGCAGCCGGCCAGTTTACATCCCCACTCAATGGCCTTCTTCTGCACATCCAATCCCGGAAATGACGGCAGCAGCGACGGATGGATGTTCATCATCCGATTGGCATAGGCATTCACCAGCACTGCCGTGACAATTTTCATGTAGCCGGCCAGCAACACCAACTCCACATCATGCTGTTGCAAGATGG
>CAZXNN010000101.1:0-9769 GCA_964641915.1 uncultured Nitrospira sp.
GTAAACCGACTGATCATATATCGTCAGCTCTTCGGGCCGACCTTCTCCGGGTGGAAGCATACGGTGGACGACAACGGCGCCATCCATTTCAGTCCCCGGCGGCACGGCTGGATCCTTCCGGCAAGACAGGACGTGTACTTGGTGACCGCGGCTGGTCAATTCATGGGCACGGTTCCAAATCTGAGTTCCAATGCCGCCGTGCGCGGTCTCTGGAGGATATTCCTGCGATACCAGGCAAATTCGCATGTGCAGCCGTTTCCTCGCGTCAATCCTTGATGCTTTTCGAGGTACATCGGTGCAGCAGGGCTTCCTTCGAATACCGCTGCAAATCAAAAATCATGCTTCTGTCATTTCTGTACGTGCACGAGAAATGCCCAGAAACGTATTGACTCAAGCCTGAGTAGTGCTCGAGCCACCAGAACGCGGTGCCCGCAAACACAATGTGACTTGCTCCACGCCCTCTCAAGCGGTGAAGCTCCTCAATGGCGGTCTTGTCATCAGCAATCCTTCCCCAGAACTTTCCGTCTCTCTCGAGGAACGGGAGGATCGTTCGACCCGCAACACTATCTGTGCCTTGTGGATTGTCGTCCACGAGTATGAATACGGAGCCAGTTGGAATTACAGCCTCAATTTCGTTTGCAACCAGTGTTCCGGAGTGCGTATCAACCTGCTCGTCCGTCACGTGTCCTGGAAATGGCATCGCCGGCTCCTCGACACCGAGGAACGGGCAAAGCTTCTCCCAACCATCGCCTGCGCTTATGTCAAGAACGAGCAACTGATCTCCAGGAATGCTCTGTATCACTCGGTCATTGTGTTCACGGTACCTCTTACGAAATGTGTGTTCATTCGGGTGGCTGCTGCCGTAGACAAAGTTCCTCAGAGACCGCTCCCACGAATCATGATCAATTCCGATCTTGCCCATGTTTGAGTTAAAATGCCGTTTCGTCCCGTTCCACCAATCAGTCTCGGCGCGCACGGTGAGTATGCATTTGCACCCAGGATATGCTGCCAGCAATTCCTCGTAGAAGCACGCTGAGGGGATATCGAGAACAGCGTCGACATCATCGTACAGACGAAAATCTCGATCTTGCTCCGTTTGGCAAAATACTTCCCTCAGTCTCTGGTCGTCGTGGCGGAGGCTGCTGAGTCCAAGAAGCCGCAGCGCACGGTGCAACGAGCTGATGGCAGTGTTGTTGAGTCCTACGCCCAGGATTTTCATCTCATTCTCCGCACGCTCCAAGGTCATAAACGATGACCAACTGGTCTTCGAATACCTTGGTTGCGTGCAGTCCAAGGTAGTCACGTAAATGCCGGAAGTGCTCGAGCCACCAGAATGCGATCCACGGGAACACAATGAACCGGGTGCCCTGCGCGTGCAGCCGCTTGAGGTCGTTGATGGCGCAGGCGTCGTCGGCTGGTATTCCCCAATATTTTCCGTCGTGCTCGAGGAATGGGATTACTCTACCGTTTGCCTCGGCGGGCTTTCGGAATCGGTCTTCATCCACCAGCAAGTACCGCGCGTTCGCGGGCAATACTTGATTGACTTGCTTGAATACTTCGCGTGAGGCGGCAATCTCGTGCTGAGCGGCGATCACTCTGGCTTTCGTCTGCACAAATGCTGCCGTCTGCTCTCCGTAGCGATTTTTCCAGTCGAGATCGTCGGGATGCCATTGGTGGAAAAAGCCCGGGACTCTCTCGCGTGCGGTGCCCTGGCGGGATGAGACGTTTGCCCAGAATTCCTTGTCCTCCCTGCCCCACGAAGAATATTCCGGCCAGTGCCCTGATCTCTCGAACTCCTCCCTGCCAATGAAGCAGTGCCCGTAGGCTCCATCGCACCAGCTTCCCGTCGAGTGAAGAGGTGAATCATAAGCATAGACAATTGGAAAATATGCCTTTCCAGCCCGAACGTGTTGAACTCCAGCATCAATAATCTGTTTGCAGATGATGACGTCCACGTCAGCGAAAAAGAGCTGATCTCCGATTGACGCCTTGGCCGCGGCGTTCAGGCCTTTTCCGCGCGAAAAAGGACCATCCAGCTGGAGGAGCCGAACCGGGATGGGGTTGGCCGCGTCTACCAGCCATGTTTCGAGGGGCCAGTCGTCGGAATGCCAATCGGCCACAACTAGCTCGCAAGGAGCACCCTGGTCGATCGAATGCACAATGGATTGCACGCACCTTGGAAATAGAAGCAGGTCGCGGCCGTCCACGGTGAGTCGCGAGCGATTCTTGATGGTAGTACAAATCGATAGCACTATTTTTTCAATCCAGTCGGTGTGCGGTTCAGATCAACTGCTCACTTGCCTTGGCGTCACCAAGCTGTAGTTTTCTTGAAAGGTAGTAAGAGCCTTGAGTTGCCATGAGTTCCGCGTGAGTTCCCACTTCCACCACATGTCCGTGTTCGAGCACAACGATCCGGTCCGCGTTGCGTATGGTGGAGAGTCTGTGCGCAATGATGAACGTCGTTCTCCCCTTCACGAGCGTCGATAGCGCCTTGAGAAGCGCATCTTCCGTCTCCAGGTCGAGAGCTGAAGTAGGCTCATCTAGAAGCAAGAGAGGTGAGTCCTTGAGAAGCGCGCGCGCAATTCCAATCCTTTGCTTCTCGCCGCCGGACAGGGTGACACCTCGTTCTCCAAGCAGGGTTGAATAGCCGTTGGGTAGACGCTCAATGAACAAATGCGCCTGGGCTGCGGTAGCAGCCGAGATGATTTCGGAGCTCGTGGCGTCTGGCTTTCCGTAAGCTATGTTTTCTGCGATCGTCAACGGCAGGATGAAGGGATCCTGGAGTAAAACCGCTGTGCTTTCACGCAGGCTGTCCCGTTTCACGATACGCAAGTCGACACCATCGAACAGTATCGAACCTTTCCACGGATCGTACAACCGCGCCAACAGCGAGAGCACCGTGCTTTTACCGGCGCCGGTATGCCCGATGAGGGCAATGGTCTCTCCCGGAAGAGCCTCGAACGTCACATTGTGCAAAACTTCCCGGTCACGCTCGTAACCGAATGAAACCTCGTCGAACCGTATGTGACCCCTTGAGCCTCGAGGGCCGCCCGGCAGCGGTCTCGAATCCGGTGCTTCCGTAATCAGGTCTTCCCCGGATTGGAGGATCTCCAACACTCGACGGCTGCCAGCCTTGGCTGTCGCGAATCCGCTGGCCAGGTAGGCCAGCGTCTCCAGAGGAGTGTAAAGCGAATTAAAGTAGGAAATCAGCACAAGAAGACTGCCTACCGTCAAGGTGCCATTCAGGACGTAGGTGCCACCCAGGAGCATCGCGATTGCGGTCGCGGCCGCGCTCATGGCTCCGGTGGTGATCTTGAATTGCTCCTGGCTGATGGTTGAGCTCAGGTTCGCTTGTAGTGTCCTGTCAGCAAGACCACGGAAGCGTTCATCTTCTTGCCGCTCCCGACCGAAGGCTTGAACGACAGGCATCGCGGTGAGCACAAGCTCCGCGTGAGTCATGACTTCTCCCTGCAGCTCCTTCTCCCGATATCTCCGCGCGGCCATGGGCCCCGAGAGATACTTGATAACGAACGTGAGAGGGATCGCCATGCCCATGGCCGTGCAAGAAAGCAATGGATTGATGCCCCACATGATGACAAACATGAAAGCAAGCATGATCAGCGAAGTGATCAACGGAACATATACGTCCATGACAAGCTCGCGGACGCAGCCGACGTCGGTGGTCACTCTGGTGAGGAGATCGCCCACCCGTTGACGTCCGTGATACTGCAGCGATTTTCTTTGAAGGTGCTGAAATAGGTCAGCCCCGAGATGGTAGACCATTCTGGTAGAGGTTCCCGATTCCAGGTAGTTCTGCAGAATGGCGACCACGCGCCTGGCGAGAAACAGAATTACTGTGGCCCCTGCCAACCAAGAAAGTTGGCCCCTCGCTGAGCCGGCGCCAGGCAAGGCCTCGATCCACGTCAAGTTGGACGGAAATGGTTGCCTGGAGAGTACGGAGTCCACAATCAGCTTGAGGGGCCAGGGGCCCAGCAGCTTGGCCGCTATGCCGACGTGCATGAGGATCAAGATGCCCAGCAAGCCAGGTGATTGGGGCGCTGCATATCGGAGTAACTTCAGCCACCACCGATTCATCTATCGACTCCGCCGGCAATACCGGAAAATTGGCTCGTATAGAGTCGGTGATACAATCCCGCCAGCTCAAGCAATTGCTCGTGCACGCCAATTTCGACGACGCGACCGTTTTCGATGACCACAATCTTGTCGGCTTTGCGAATGGTGGAAAGACGATGGGCTCTAACGAAAGTTGTACGGCCTGCTGTCAAGTTTTCGAGAGCTTCCACCAATGACGCCTCGGTCTTTACATCGAGAGCAGATGTGGGCTCATCCAGGATGAGCACAGGCCCATCGGTCAACAATGCCCGCGCTATGGCCAAGCGCTGTCGTTCTCCTCCGGAGAGGTTGACCCCTCCCTCGCAGAGCACGGTGTCATACTGCTGTGGCAGTCGGCGAACGAACTCATCTGCCTGCGCAATTTTCGCGGCATCGATGACCTCATCGCGACTGGCGCCGGGGCGCCCGTATCGAATGTTCTCCTCGATCGTCATTGGAAGGAGAAAGGGCTCTTGAAATACTACCGAAACCTGAGATCGAAGGCTAGCCAGCGTGACATTCTGGATATCAAACCCATCGAGGGTGATGCGTCCTTCCCAGGGATCGAAGAGTCGCGAAATTAAAGAAACCAGTGTGCTTTTGCCAGCGCCGGTGGGCCCCACGAGCGCTATTTGTTCACCGGGCAAGGCTTCCAACGTCACATCGATCAACACTGGTGTTGTCGGCTCATAACCGAATGTGACACTCTCGAATCGAACGTGCCCTCGACACGGAGCAGGGAGGGTTTTGGCACCTGGGGAGTCGCGGATCACATCATCGCAATCCATCACTTCAATCAGCCGATCTATGCTCGCTTCGACGGCCTTCAATTTGGCGAAGACCTTGAACATCCCCCCCGATGCGGCCTCCATCTTGCGTACGTAGGCCAGGAACACCAACAGAGTTCCCAGGGGTATTGCCCCCGACAGCACTCGTGTGCTGCCCACGAACAGAACGATCGACACTCCTCCAGTTGTAATGAGACCGTTGACGAGGCCATAAACGCTTCCGAGCAAGTTGCCACGTTGCGCCGAGGCAACGGCTTGATCCGCAAGGCGCTCAAAGTTTTGTCTGTTTCGCAGTTCAGTTCCAAAGGTCTTGACCAAAGGAATGGCCCGCAGCGTCTGATGAACGAAGCTCATGAGTCGGGACTGAGCTTCGCGTCCGAGCTTGGCCCGCGCCTTGAGTCGCCTCCCGAAAAACCGTGATGAGATCGCGAGAAGCGGAGCCACTGTAAGGGCCAGACATGCCAAAACTGGATCCAGGACAAACCCGATGCAGATCATGGTGGCAAGCGTTATCGCCTGCTGAAATGGCGCGACAAGCAGGCCGTCGGTGACCGTGTAAATGCACCATGTGTCGCCGGTCAATCGACTCAGCGAGTCACCCACGCTGCTGCGACTGTGGAATAGCGGCGAGAGTCGCTGGAGACGCGCAAAAAGATCCGCGGTCAGGTCATAAACCATGCCCTGCCCGCAGATATTCCAGGAGAGGCTCAGACCCATGCCAACCACGCTGTTGAGCGCAAAAAGCACCAAACTTGCAACTGCTGCCGCCACCACGAGTGTTCCTCGGCTAGTGTCGACATTCAGCAACTGGAGAGCAGAGGATAGAGCAGGTGGCACGCCGGAATCACCCAGGGCGTAGTCCACGAGCAACTTCATTGGCCACGGATATATCGCTGTCAAAGCCGAGGAGGCCGCCGTGAGCCCCAGGATGGACAGGAGCCAACGCCATTGGCGCAGCCCGTAAGGCAGGAGCCTCGCATACTTGAGAGCGCCGGCTCTCGGCAGGGCGGCGACGCCTGGTTTCACGCCAGAGACCGGCGCGTCCCCGCGACGTCGCGGCTGGAGGAGATGCTCGCTCGGATTGCTTTTCATCCGTCAAAACCTCTTCGCACCCCGTTCCAGCGTCGTTTTCTCCACGGCTGTCCAAGTATTCTCCCGGAGTCGTGCCCTCTCACCCAGAATGATGGAGAGCACCAGCAGCGGAAGGAGGAAGACTGGCAGCAGTCTCAGATCGAGCGCGCTAAGTATGAGAGCCAGGCACGTGCATAGCCCTACCATCCAGGCGCCTGCCTGAGAAGCGCAGGCCTTGAACCCGATGCAGAGCGCCTGATCGTAGTGCTCCGGGGCCGTGTAGAGACGCCCTTCGACGGCGAGACTCCCGTTCAAAAGGAGATCAAAGTTGTCCCACTCTTGTGAGAATGTCGAAGCGATGCGCTGGGTTTTCAGCTCACTTTGCAGGCTCCGGAGGATGGGCTCCCGATCTCCCGGGCCAGGACCCCAATAACGCCTCGTTTCCTTGTGATAGCTGAAGAGATGCGGAAGCTCATTCAGGATTTTCCCAAGGCAGGTCCAGCGGCGCAGTGAAAGCCACGTGGGCCTTCCATGCCGCAATCGCGCGGCAATGCGCCCGTACCAACGCACAACGGGATGAATGAAGTGAAGAAAGCCGACGACCCAGGCTTTCTTGATTGATTGCGCCCGGGTGAGCCGCACTGGCAGCTCGGTGGTAAGCCCCGCGACAAGCGCAACCCACGCGGATGCCGAGAGCAAGCCAATCCCTAGCGGGATCAGCCAAAGTGAAAGAGGCGAGAGTATGAGAATCATCGCTGACAGGAGATACCACTGGATCATTGTGGGTACCTCGAGCAGCGACGAGGGCTCTTTTTGATAGAGGGTTTGAAATAGAGCCGTTCCGAGGCGTCCGTGAAATACGAAGGGTCGAAACACTGATGACACGCGGCGTGGAGCAGCGTAAACACGCCCGGTCCAACGAATGTATCCTCCGAGGTTGAAACGCTCGGGATGCTTCCGCTCTAGTTGGTTTTCAGCCTCGCCATAACCGATTTGTTGCCGGAGATAGGTGCGAATCGAGGGTCGACGGTGGTGCCAAACTATGGCCGTCGGACTGAAGGCAAGGCGAAAGCCCGAGTCTTCGAGGCGCCAGCAGATGTCGACGTCATCTCCAGCTTTCGTGTGCACGGGATCGAAGCCGCCAATGCCGAGGAGAGTATCACGGCGGAATGCCATGTTGACTCCCGCGATGTGCTCGGCGCGGACATTGTCCCTGAGAACATGTGTTGGATTGCCAGGGCAGAATGCGATGAGCTGCGCAGTCAAACCGTCGGATGCCGGTGTCAGATTGGGACCGCCTGCCCCGGCATAATTGCCCGACTCCATCGTGTGGACGATGTGGCGGAGCCAGTCCGGATCGGCGTAGGCGTCCGAGTCAATGTACGCAACAATCTCGCCTGACGCGGCTTCCGCGCCAATGTTTCGCGCCACACTGAGACCCTGATTCTTCTGGGCGATGATTCGTATCCGATCCTGGTGCCGCTCTGCGATCGCGAGGCTTTCGTCCGTCGAACCATCGTCGACATAGATAATCTCGAAATCAGGGTATCGAAGGCCTTCCAGGGACGAAAGCGTTTCATCCAGCGTGCGTGCCCCGTTGTAATTGCAGACGACGACCGAGACGCGCGGCCATCGCTCCTGCCACAGAAGCGGTGTCTGCTCGAATCGACGCCGGACTACCTCATACGCTTTCTTGGGCTGGCGTTCCTTATCGACGAGACCAAATGCCCAGTCATCCACTCGGTTTCCACCGACCACCCAATCATCGGTCCAGCTGAAAACGCATACCCCGCAAGCTCCTTTTTCCAAAGCGAGCGGGATCGTCCAGTCGAGCACCTCGGCCTGGCGTTCTTCACCCTTGTGAAAGGAATCCTCGCCGACCTCTCCAAGCAAGAGCGGCTTTCCCTTGGCCTGAATGAGCACACGGTCCAGGTAGGCCGAGAATGTCCTGCGGTCGAGCAAGTAGAGATTCAGCGTGTGAAAGTCCACGAAGTCGAGCTGAAGGAATTCAGTGGAGGGAAAGTTTCCATAGGTTACCAGCGCCTCGGGATCTTCCTCCTTGGCGGCCTCGTAAAGCCCACGCAAAAACTTCTCAATCGTTCTGCGGCCATGGAGCCTTGCCACCAGCGGAGGGATCTCATTGCCAATCACGTGCGCCAGAACGACATCCGCATGGGCTCTCATTCGCGAAACTACTTGCCGCACTTCGCGCCGCGCGTTGGCAAATGCCTCGGGATCGTCATAAGTGCAGTTGCGACCCTCCCAGTAAATGCCCGAAAGAACCCACAGGCCGACCGCGCGTGCTTCTTCCAGTAGCCAGGATGGCGGTGGAGTGTAGGTGCGGATCGCATTGATGTTGGCTTCCCTCATGAGCTGGAAGTCGCGGCTCACCATCGCCCGAGGCGGGAAAAGGTTTCCATCTGGATCAGGTGCGAAAGTACCGTAGGTGACGGCTCGCACCGAGATCTTTTCATGACCTTGAAAGAGAAACGGCCCGCGTACCTCGGGGCGTTGAGTCCGCGAATTCCGAGGTGTTGAGGTGGGCAGACGTGGCGTGACGGCCACGTGAGAGGGCGAGAGGTAATTCGACATGTCGAGCCAAGTGTCCAGGCGCAACCTTGATAGTTATGACCCGAGATGCAAACCCGCGAGGCTTCGAGCCCTTAACGCTCTGTTGAAGAAGCGCTTTGGACATCGAAACCGAGCAGTTTTCGCCCAGACCGAGAAACCACATCGCAAGCGATGTCCGCGCCATGGCAGAAGATTCGGCGACGAAGGGATCTGACGAAAGGGGCCGGTTTCGGCCCGAATGATTTTTTCAGCGGGCTGTTAGCTCGGTTTTGACCCAGCAATAGCCAATGGGGCTTCCTTCTCCACGGGTGACAATTCTGAAAACGATCCGGCAGTGCACTCTGCCGGTTCTCCAGCGCAAAGCGTGTGCCCGGCCACGGATGCTGCAGCGGCCACAACTTACGCGACTCAACCGTGCAGCACTGGCCTCCTCGGTAAACTCGCTTTTACAACCTCGATGCGGCCAGCGATGCAATCCATCGCATTGGACGCGCCTGTCCTCCCGGGCACGGCCTACTCAGAAGAGCGAGAAAGGAGTCAATCCAGCATCCGCATAGCATTCCTCATACGCCGATCCCACTCACCCACCCCGCGCTTGGCGCAATCAGAGACGCTGGATGCCTGGAGTTGCGTGATGAAATCCATCGCGGTCGCTGCGCCGACGAAGGTGCGAGCCTTTACAAAAGAAGTGACCAGGCTCCTTCAACGGAAGATGCAGCCGATGGATGAACGGAGGGCACAGCCTTTGCGAACTTCGTCGGCAGTGCATCAAGATTTCACTCGGCCTGGGCTTCCAGCCAACGCATCTCCGGATCTCGAGGGGAGGAACAAGGACTCATGAAAGCCAATCTTCACACCGTGCTCCATCTCCTCTTGCTGAGCCTCGGCGCGGCGGTTGGCGTCTCGCCTTGCTTGCCGAGGTTTTCCATGGCGGCTGATAGCGCATCCGATGTCGCTTACAGGGATGGCTGGCAGGGCCTCCATGGGGTGGTGCCGGCGGAAACGGGAATGGACAATGGCGGGTCGGGTTTCCTGGCGTGGGATTTCGAGGCCGACGAAGGCTACTGGGAATCGGTGCACTCCCCGTACAGCCAACCGCATTTCATAGACGACGGCAAAACTCCGTTCAACAATCTGGGAGCTCCGGCATTCACGCTGACGAACGCGAATGTCCCCTTGTTTGGCTACACTACAATTGCTACGAGACCGTTAGCCCAGTCGTTGAG
>CAZXNN010000102.1:0-9722 GCA_964641915.1 uncultured Nitrospira sp.
GCAATGGACTGAGTGGGTTCGATGGGATCGGTTCGGTAAAGCCATTCAATAGAAGGACGCGCACGTCATGGTTCCGCAGACTACGCAGAATCAATCCGTCTCACAGAGGGCGCTTCGCCAGTACCTCCAGCGGTTTCCTCAGGCCAGTCTGCTGGTCATCGGAGATTTGATTCTTGATCATTATGTGATGGGACGGGTGAGCCGGATTTCTCCGGAGGCCCCTGTGCCGGTCGTGCATGTCGAGTCGGAAACGCTGCGATTGGGCGGCGCGGCCAACGTCTTCAACAACATCCTCGCGCTTGGCGGGAAAGCGGATTTATGCGGTGTGATCGGCGCCGATGAGAGCGGGCGGTTGCTGCTGAAGGAGTTGGGCAAGTCGCGCTCCGGGCGGGGCGGCGTGATTATCGACCATGATCGTCCGACCACCAGGAAGAGCCGGGTGATCGCCCATAATCAGCAGATCGTACGCTATGACATGGAGGGCCGACAGGAACTGAAAGGAACACTTCAGAAACGTCTCCTGCGCTACGTCGAATCGCGGATTCGCGAGTTGTCCTGCATTGTTGTCTCAGATTATGCCAAAGGCGTCGTGTCGGCGGCACTCATGACCGAATTGACGCGGATGGCGGTCTTGCGCAAGATCCCGATTATTGTCGATCCGAAGGTCGAGCATTTCAGTTACTACAAGGGCGTGACGGTCATGACGCCGAATCATCTGGAAGCCACCCAGGCGGCCGGCTTGCATGGCGATGATGATCAGACCGTCAATCAGGCCGGCGCCGTTATTCGCCAGCGGCTGGGGTGCCAATCCGTGCTGATCACACGCGGTGAAAAAGGGATGAGCCTGTACGAGGGCGAGGGTATGTCCTGGCATCTTCCGACGCAGGCCCGGCAAGTCTACGATGTGACGGGGGCCGGCGATACGGTCATCGGGACCTTGGCCTTGGCGCTGGCAACTGGCGCGAATATGCGGGAAGCCGCGACGCTGGCCAATCATGCGGCCGGGATCGTCGTGGGGATGGTCGGCACGGCGACGGTCTCGCCCAAGCAGCTTCTGGAGGCGGTCGGCAATGGCTAAATCATTGTCGTCGGTCGTCGTGGTGATTCCGGCCCGCTACGGTTCATCGCGTTTTCCCGGGAAACCGCTGGTGAAGCTGGCCGGCAAACCGATGGTCCAGCATGTGTACGAACGGGCGCGAGCCTGTCGGTCCGTGAACGAAGTTCTGGTGGCCACGGATGATGAGCGCATCAAGCAGGCCGTCGAGCAGTTCGGCGGCCGGGCCATCATGATGGGCGGCGAGTACCGGACGGGCACCGATCGTGTGGCGGCGGTGGCGCGGATGTTTGCGGGCGACTGTTTTCTGGACTTGCAAGGAGACGAAATTCCGCTGAATCCCGAGTTGCTATCGGACCTCATCGACCCATTTCTGCAAAGCGGCGCCGAAATGGGTACCTTGAAGCGCAAGATGGATGCGACCGACGATCTGCAGAATCCGGCGATCGTGAAGGTGGCGACGGATACCAAAGGCTATGCGCTGTATTTCTCGCGCGCGCCGATCCCGTTGGTCCGCGACGATCCGAGCCGGCGTGTGGTGAGCGGGCTGCATTACATACATCTCGGTGTCTATATCTATACCAAGGAAACCCTGCTGCGCTTTGCCGGGATGAAGACGGGCCTGTTGGAAGATGCGGAAAAGCTGGAGCAGTTACGCGCGCTCGAAAACGGCGTCCGTGTGCGCGTCTGGGAGACGCCCTATGCCTCGCTGCGCATCGATACGCCGGAGGATGTTCCTGAGGCCGAAGAGAAGTTGCGGCAGTATGAATCCCTGAAGCAGGAACTCAACCTCAAACGGACCGCACCGAGCCGATGATGGGGGCAGCCATGAGCAAATTTATTTTTGTTACAGGGGGAGTGGTCTCGTCTTTGGGAAAGGGCCTGGCTTCGGCGTCAATCGGCAATCTTTTGGAGAGCCGCGGGCTCAAGATCACGTTCTTGAAGCTCGACCCCTATATCAACGTCGACCCGGGCACGATGAATCCCTATCAACACGGCGAAGTTTTTGTCACCGAGGACGGCGCCGAGACGGATCTCGACCTGGGGCACTACGAGCGGTTCACCTCACTGTCGCTGACGAAGGAAAGCAATTACACGACCGGGCGGATTTATAATTCCGTCATCACAAAAGAGCGCCGGGGCGATTATCTCGGCGGCACCGTCCAGGTCGTGCCGCATATCACCGACGAGATCAAGCAATGCATCATGCGGATCTCGCAAGGGATCGACGTCACAATCGTCGAAATCGGCGGGACCGTCGGCGACATTGAGAGCTTGCCGTTTCTCGAAGCGATCCGCCAGATGCCCTACGACGTGGGCCGTGACAATGTGTTGTATGTCCACCTGACGTTGGTCCCCTACATTGGCGCGGCCGGTGAATTGAAGACCAAGCCCACGCAGCATTCCGTGAACAAGCTGCGTGAAATCGGTATCCAGCCGCATATTTTGCTCTGCCGCACCGATCGCTATATTCCGCCGGAGATGAAGGCCAAGATCGCGATGTTCTGCAACGTCGAGAAGGATGCCGTCATTACCGCAAAAGATGTCGAGACGATCTATGAAGTGCCGATCGTCTTCCGGAAAGAAGGTCTGGATGAATTGATCGTCCGGCAGCTGCATATCGAGACCGGTCCGCCGAATCTCCGTGAGTGGGATGCGATGGTGCAGAAGATCAAGCATCCGAAGCACGAGATTTCCATCGCGCTGGTCGGGAAATACGCGGGGCTGAAGGAATGTTACAAAAGTCTGGCAGAGGCGCTGGTGCATGGCGGGATCGACCATGAGACGAAGGTCAATATCACCTGGATCGAGTCCGAGGACGTCGAGCGCCAGGGGACCGAGCGGATTTTGCGCGAAGCTGACGGGATTCTGATTCCCGGCGGATTCGGGACGCGCGGGGTCGAAGGGAAAATTCTCACCATCAAGTATGCGAGAGAGCGCGAAGTGCCGTTCCTCGGGCTGTGCCTGGGTATGCAGTGCGCAACGATCGAGTTTGCGCGGAACGTGGCGGGCTTGGCGGGAGCCAATAGTTCGGAGTTCGACGAGCAATCGCCGCACCCCGTCATCCATTTGATGTCCGACCAGCAGTCCGTGAGCGACAAGGGCGGGACCATGCGGCTGGGCTCCTATCTGTGCAAACTCGGAGAGGGGACGCTGGCCCAGAAGATGTACGGCGTCAACGAGATCGGTGAACGGCACCGGCACCGGTACGAATTCAACAACGCCTATCGCGAGCAGCTCACGGCCAAGGGACTGGTGCTGAGCGGCCTGTCCCCCGACGGGCGGCTGGTTGAGATCGTCGAGCTGAAGAAACACCCCTGGTTCCTCGCGACGCAGTTCCATCCGGAATATCGTTCGCGCCCGCATCATCCTCATCCTCTTTTTAGTGGATTTGTCGGCGCAGCGTTGCGCAAGAAGTTGGGCCACTAAATGAGCCACGAAGTTCAGATCGGTTCGTTCAAAGTCGGAGCGGGGAATCGGCCGTTCCTGATTGCCGGTCCCTGTGTCATCGAGAGTGAACAGCTGGTGCTGGATACGGCCGGGAAGATTGCCGAGATCACCAAGGCGCTGGGTATCCCCTATGTCTTCAAGTCGTCGTTTGACAAGGCCAACCGGACCTCCATCAAGTCGTACCGGGGCCCCGGCATCGAGAATGGCTTGGCGGTCTTGAAGAAGGTCAAAGACCAATTGGGGATTCCGGTTCTGACCGATGTCCATACGGAAGACCAGGCGACGGAGGCGGGGAAGGTCGTCGATGTGCTGCAGATTCCCGCATTTTTGTGTCGCCAAACGGATCTGCTCATAGCAGCGGCCAAGACCGGAAAAGTCGTCAATGTGAAGAAGGGCCAATTCCTGTCTCCGCCTGAAATGGCCAACGCCGTCAAGAAGGTGGAAGAGTGCGGAAGCCAGCGGATCGTCCTCACGGAGCGCGGATCGTCCTTTGGCTACAACAACCTCGTTGTCGATATGCGGTCCTTCCCCATTATGCGAAGCTTCGGCTATCCCGTCGTGTTTGACGCGACCCATAGCGTGCAGTTACCCGGCGGCGGGGGCACCAAATCAAGCGGCCAGCGTGAGTTCGTCGAGCCGTTGGCCTGCGCGGCGGCCGGTGCCGGAGTAGACGGATTCTTCATGGAAGTACATCCTAATCCGGATGAGGCCCTTTCTGATGGTCCCAACATGGTGCCGTTACACCAATTGAAAACTTTGCTCGAACGAGTCATGCGGATATGCGACGCGGCAAAACCACGCAGCTAAAGCCGAAGCCAAAGCGTCCCCCTGCGCCTAAAGGTGTGAAGAGCCTGGGGAGCCTGGGTGACGGGAAGCGTGTGCTGGAGATCGAAGCGCGCGCGGTGCAGGCGCTCGTCGATCGGATGGACAGCAAGTTCGAAAAGGCCGTAGATCTGCTGGCTCAGTGCAAAGGCAAGGTCGTAGTCTCCGGCATGGGCAAGTCCGGGCTGATCGGGCAGAAGATCGCCGCGACGCTGGCCAGCACCGGCACCTCCTCGTTTTTTCTCCATCCAGCCGAAGGCGTACACGGCGATCTCGGCATGTTGGCCCGTCGCGATGCGTTGATTGCCATTTCCAATAGCGGTGAGACGGCCGAGCTGCTGCAAATCCTTCCGTATGTAGAGCGTATGGGAATTCCGGTCATCGGGTTGACGGGCCGCATGGGTTCAACCCTGGCCAAACAAAGCGATGTCGCTTTGGACGTGTCGGTATCCGAGGAGGCCTGTCCCATGGGGCTCGCGCCGACGGCCAGCACGACGGCGACCTTGGCACTGGGTGATGCGCTGGCCGTGGCACTGTTGCAGAAGCGCGGATTCAGAGAAGAAGACTTTGCGCAATTTCATCCGGGCGGCACGCTCGGGCGGCGGTTACTGGTCCGGGTGAAGGATCTCATGCATCATGGGGCCGATTTGCCCAAGGTCGATGAGTCGGTGCCCGGTACGACGGCAATGTTGGAAATGACCGCGAAGAAGCTCGGGATGACGACGGTCGTCGATCAAGCCGGCAAGTTGGCGGGGATCATTACCGATGGAGACTTGCGGCGGTTCATTCAGGGCGGCGGAGACTTCACGAAGGCGACGGCGAACGCGCTCGCGTCAAGGCATCCCCGGACAATCGGACCCGATGATCTGGCGGCTAAAGCGGTCGAAATGATGGAGCGGTTTTCCATTACGACGCTTGTAGTGATCGAAGGCGATCGGAACATCCGCGGGGTGCTTCATCTGCATGATCTCTTAAAGAGCGGCATCGTTTAACAGAACGATGAAACTGCCACCCTGCGTCGTTCTCGCATCGCTCAGAGGCTCAACGTGCCCTGCGCGCACGCCTCGCCTCTTCGCTCGCTGCGGCCTTGCAGCGCGCCAGTTTGATCGTTCTGTGTTGAATTTATAGTCCCAGCAAGTAGGATGGCATCATGAATCGCGTCTTAGCAGCATGGCGGGAAATCGGACAGGATTCGTTGAATCTGCCCAACCTGCTTACGCTTACCCGCATTCTCTTGATTCCGGTGTTCGTCGTGTTGTTTGTCACGCCGGATCCGGATCGATCGCTCTTGGCCGCCATCGTATTTGTTGTAGCTGCCGTGACGGATATGCTCGATGGCTATCTCGCGAGACGGTCGGGTCAGGTCACCAAGCTCGGAAAGTTGCTCGATCCCATTGCCGACAAGCTGTTGGTGTTGTCGGCGCTGATTCTGCTCGTGAACGTGGACCGGGTCAGTGCTCTGGTGGCCATTTTGATCATCGCTCGGGAATTGGGTGTGACCGGCATTCGTGCCATCGCCGCCGGCGAAGGGATGATCATCGCCGCCGAGACCACGGGTAAGTACAAAATGGCTTTGCAGGTAGTGGCCATCGTTATGCTCATTCTCGAAGGAACCAGTCTGGCGGCGTTGGGGAATCTGCATCTGGCGGGCATCGTGACACTCTATCTGTCCCTGGTGCTGGGCTATATCTCCGGCGGGCAATACGTGTGGAGCTTTTGGAAGCAGGTGGTGGCCAAAGGACTGTAGGTCCATGGCAGGATGCTGAAAAAGTCCTCCAGCGGCGTTCTCGCCTCGAACGCGTCCTCAACGTAGCCCAGAGGCTACGCCTCCGGTGCCTTCTCGGCTGCGGCCTTGCTGAAGGAGCTTTTTGAGCATCCTGCTGAACTCAAAGAAGATGCTCATTCGCCACCCGTCATTCTCCCCGTCTCCATATCTATCTGAACTATGAATAACGAAATGCTCTGGGTGCCTATGGCAATGGCCGGCTATCTGCTGGGGGCTATTCCGTTCGGCATTGTCGTGTCCAAAGCGATGGGGTTGCCCGATCCTCGTACGGTCGGCAGCAAGAATGTCGGGTTCACTAACGTGCTGCGGGTGTCCGGCAAGAAAGCCGGCATCCTGACCCTGATCGGAGACATGGGCAAAGGCTGGGTCATGGGATTTTCGGCCACTCAGGTATTTCAGCAGGAGTGGATGATTTTGCTGGTTGCCCTGGCGCCCTTCCTCGGCCACCTCTTCTCGCCGTTTCTTGGATTCAAAGGGGGCAAGGGCGTAGCGACCGCACTCGGCTCGGTTGTGGGGGTGGAGCCTGCCATCGGGTTGCTCTTATTATTGGCCTGGCTCGGCGCCGTCGCCATGTGGCGGTACTCTTCCGGCGGCGCACTGACCGCGTTCGGGTTCTTTCCCCTGATTGCCTCGTTGGCCAGACCGACTGTGGAGTTTGTTCTCTTCTCCGTGATCGTCAGCGGCCTCATCGTGCTGAAGCACAAGGAGAACATTGAACGCCTCTGGAACGGGACGGAAAGCAAGATCGGGCAGAAGAAGGTTTAGGGAGCAGTCAGACCATCCTCTATTACTGCCTTGCCAACTAGGACATTTTCAAAACAATTGAGAGTGGTCAGTTTAATCCGCTATTGGATGCTGGCGAAGCAGGCACCATGGCTTTCATTTATGATTCTTTCCGTGGTTTCTTCCGAGCTGCTGGAATCTACCCCTTTCGTGCCTGCCTTGTCCGTCATGCATTAGCAATACCTCTGAATCTGAGCATCACTAAACGACGAAGCGGATTTCCTCTGTTTTACGAGGCAGCCGGCATGGAAACCTTGTAGGAACTTGTTCCAGCGAGGAGCATGCTTGGCTTCAAGTGGAAGCGGCAGCGTAGGTAGTCTGAATGCTTTATCACATTGAAAGACACGTGGCATGGCTGTCTTCAGTTTTACGGGATCTTCCTCAAGAATGGCATCGGTCGCTTGTCTGACGAATGTATTCTTAACTTCATCCTCAAGGTGAGTCGCTGTTTCTCGTAATTTCTCTTTCGCTCTGGGGTTGTCCTTATTTTCCTGTAGATAGGGCAAAACTGCTTGTAAGCGAGGTTTTGAGTACGAAAGCATCCCCTCATGCTGTGCATTCTTAGCCGCCTGAAAAAGCGCGCCATAGACAAGGCCGCACGTTACATAATCGTCCATCGTTGCAGCGTGCGAAATCGAACAGAATGAAACTGCGAAAATAGTTAGCCTTGCGGCGTTGGTTAGATATGTATGGGACATGTTTACTACTCCAAGGGTTTTAGACGCAGCAGGTATTCGATCTTGGCGATGCGCTTCCGTATTACCTCAAGAGAAGCGTTGGATTTATCACCTTCTTCATGCATATAGGTTGAAAGCCCACGTAGCTGGACTGCGGCACTTTCTACGGCCTTTCTGCCTGGAAGAGCACCGAAAGATAGCAGGTGTGTCAGCGTGTAAAACGGCGCTGCGTGAAGTTTTGGGATGAGATCACAGGAAATGTTTAGCAGGGCTTCTCTTGCAGCATCGGAACTTTCTTTCGATCGCTCAATGGGTGTGTGGATTGTTGGAGCGTGAAATGCCAAGTGAAAACGTACTCCACCAACAGTCTGTCTAAGTTCATGAAGAGGCTCGATAAGAAGCTTCGACAAGAGCTGACCAGCGACGTAGACGGTGAGACCTCCGAAGGCACCCCAAACAATTTTCTCTATGTCTGTCATGCGGTAGCCCTTTTGTTAACGGCTAATGTTTGAGGTAAGCGGGTGCCCACTTGACCGAAGGTGCAGGAATCGCTTGGTTCAACTCACGGCAGATAAGAGGCTCATAGGTTCAGCCTCCTCGCTCCCTCCTCACTTACCGTTTTCTCCCTCTCCATGAATCCGAACGGTGGTCTCATCGACAATCCACAGATGACCATCGATACGTTCTTTTTCGAGGATGGGTAGAAGCCCTTGAAGGGCTCTCAAAACGGAAGTTCGACTTTGACTATTGAGCCGCATGACAATGAGGCCTGAGTACTGATTGGGTGGATAGGTGCGGATATCTGCAAAGTCGAGATCGAGGGTGATGAATATTCACCGTTCTTCTTGGCAGACTCTAGCGATTGTGAGGTCAGGCCGACCTTGAAGCTTCTGATCCCAGACAGTGAGTGCATCGTGTCCGCTGTTCTGAAGAAGGGCGGAGGCTTCCGGCGGGAGGTTCTCGTCGATCTTGAACCTCACTAGGCTGCACCGGTCTCCAGCGAAACAATACGCCCGCGTACTAATTCTGCGGCGTACTGTAACGCGGCTTGGACGTCTTCTTTCGCCAGATGATAGGCAGTCGAAATTTGGTCGGGAGTTTCGCCCGCCGCGATGTTATCCAAGACGACCGACACCATCACTCTCGTCCCTTTGATGCAAGGTTTGCCGTGACAGACTGCGGGGTCTACGGTAATGCGATCACGCCAGGTCATAGGGATCTCCTCAACGATTGGTAGCACCATGCTGGCATAGGATCATCAAATCTTGCAATGGATTGGCGGTTCCAGCATTAAATTGACTCTCTTCGACCCCCTTCCTATAATGCCTCTCCATAACTGTTTTGACTGACTTTCCACACACTTATGGCTTCCTTCACCAAGGCCTCGCTGACGAAAAAATGGGAACAGATCCGTGCGGGACTGTCCCACGCGTTTTCCACTCGATCTGCAGCTGAAAACTTTACCATTGAAGATCTGGCGTTGCTGCAACGTATAGCGGATGCGGTGGTGCAGCGGCGGATGGCCGCTCCGGCTGTCGTGTTTCTGGAGTCGCTCGGGCCTATGAGTTTCCTTGGCAGCCAGGCCTTGCATTTCTTCGCACCCATTATCGAGCTGGCATTCAGCGCCCATGAAGTGTGGCAAGTTGCGGCGCTGCTTGAACGCCGGGATACGACGGTTCGCCTGGTTGCGTTGATCGAGGCGGCTTCAGCTCCTCAGGGAGCGGCGGCTCGATGAGTTACTGCCGTGAAGCGTTCCTCGTGAAGCGTATCTCGTTCTTTGTGCGAGAGAGGCGAGACTTGCGAGAAAAGCGGGGCTGGCTAGAAGCTTCATTTTTCGGAGTCGCGCATGTTGCGGTCGTCGTGCCTTACTCGCGCAGATCCTGCGAACGACGAGATACGAGATACGAGCGACGTTGGCCTGATTACGCGTATCTGCTCAAGAGCCTGTAGGATGACTATTCAAGAATCAGGCAAAGTCAGCCGTCCTCTGAATGTGATTGTCGCCACGGACTGCGGCAGCACCACTACCAAAGCCATTCTCATTGAAAAAGTCGGGGATGAGTACCGCCAGACGTTTCGCGGTGAAGCGCCGACGACGGTCGAAGCGCCTTTCGAAAAGCGACTCAACGACACTAGTCGACACGTTCTA
>CAZXNN010000103.1:0-9624 GCA_964641915.1 uncultured Nitrospira sp.
GGCCTATTTGCAATATACGTCAGGTTCAACGGCGACACCACGCGGCGTAATGATCAGTCACCGCAACGTCCTGGCTCAATGTGAAGCCATCCGGCAGACAGCGGGAGTCAATGCTGAGAGCCGCTCGTTGTGCTGGCTCCCGTATTTTCACGACTATGGATTGGTGCACGGAATTCTTGCCCCCTTATATGCGGGCATTCCCGCGTTCCTCTTATCACCTCTTACATTCCTTCGGCGGCCGCTCCGCTGGCTTGAAGCCATCGACCGGTGGGATATCACGCATAGCGGCGCTCCGAGCTTTGCCTACGATGCTTGTGTAAAGGCCTTTCAAAAACAGCGGGGCTGGTCCGGTGATCTTGCCCGCTGGGCGGTGGCCAGTTGTGGAGCCGAGCCCATTCACCACCGGACGATCAAGACGTTTACCCAGCTCTTTGCTCCACAGGGATTCAAGGAGAATGCATTCATGCCGGCGTATGGGTTGGCTGAGGCCACCCTGGTCGTGTCCAGTACCTCGCGGTCTGAATCGCCCCATATGATCACGGTGGATTCAGCGGCACTTGAATCACATCGGGTCGAAGTCCGGAACCCGGATGATGCAGGTGTACGAGAGCTTGTCGGGTGTGGTCGTCCGCTCCCGGGTTCTCAGGTCATTATCGTCGAACCAGAAACCGGCGTGGAATGTGCTGCCGGCCACGTCGGCGAGATCTGGGTATCCAGTCCAAGCGTGGCCTTAGGGTATTGGGGGAGAGCTGAGGCGACCAACGAGGCATTCAACGCTCAGGTTTCCGGTCGGTCCGAGGAGCATTTTCTCCGTACGGGAGACTTGGGGTTTCTCAGCGACGGACAGGTTGTCGTTACGGGTCGTCTGAAAGATCTGATCATCTTGAACGGGAGAAACATCTATCCTCAAGACTTGGAGGCGGCCGTTGAAGTCTGCCACCCCTTGGCACGGAACGGTGGATGTGTGGCGTTCTCGGTCGATATGGACGAGGTGGAACGCCTGATCGTTGTGCTTGAAGTCGATCGGCAACAAGATCTTCGGGCCGAAGAGGTGGCGACGGCCGTTCGTGTCTCTTTAGCCGAGCGGTTTGAAGTGCCGGTGTGGGGGGTTGTGCTGGTACGTCACGGGACGATTCCAAAGACTTCAAGCGGAAAAGTGCAACGCCAAGCTTGTCGAAAGGCATATCTGGAACAGTCGCTGGCCGTGCTTTCCACACAGATGCTCCCGGCTGAAGAGGCTGTGACTGGTTCGGGGTCGATCGTTGAAGGCTCTCGAAAGGTCCTCGACCTGTTGAAGAGCAGTGAAGGGCTTGAAAGTTATGTGCAGCATGTATTCGCAGAACAGTCTGGGCTCCCCGTCTCCAAAATTGAAGCGGAAATGCCCTTGGTCAATATCGGGTTGGACTCCCTCGGTACCAGCCTGGTCAAGAATCGACTTGAACAGGAGTGCGGGGTTGAACTTTCATTCGGCCAGCTATTTGGCCAGGGGACAGTGCGGGATCTCGCGGCGTATCTTCTGACGTCTCTTTCAGCGCCTTCTTCCGGAACAGAACGGGGCTCGCGTGGCCAGGCCGTCGAGCCGGGATCCGACGAGAGAGGCCTGCAGGCAGAGGGCGGGGAAGTAGGGCGGTATCCGCTTTCCTCCAGTCAAGAGCGGCTATGGTTTTTGGAGCAAGTACAGCCTGGCAGCGCGTTGAATCACATTTCCATCGGGATGAGCCTGTGCGGACCGTTGGATCTTCCTGCCTTCAATGCCAGCATCCAGGAGCTTGTACGGCGGCATGACATATTGAGGATGGGATTTGCCTCAGTTGGGGAGCTTCCCTATCAGGCGATTTCGACCCAAGCGGTCGCGAAGGTCACGCGGGCCACTTTGCGCGATGTCTCTCCCTCGAATCTTGACGCAGAAATCAGACGGAGGATTCGGGAAGAAGTCCTTGTTCCATTTGACTTGGGATGCCCCCCCTTGCTCAGGGCGGTTCTTCTTGAGATAGGAGATGGGGAGCACCTCTGCATCCTAACCGTTCATCGCCTTGTCTCGGACGGGTGGTCCTTGCGGTTGCTGTGCCGGGAACTTACGCAACAGTATAGGTCGCGACCTACAGATCCGGCGATGGTTCCCGCGCGTTCGCCGCGATCGTATCTTGAATTTAGCCAATGGCGGAGGAACCAGTTGGAGAGTGAGCGACATGTCGCTCAGCTGGGATACTGGCAGCGTCAGTTGGACCGCATGCCATCTGTACTTGACCTGCCTGCTGACCGCCCGCGCCCACGCGTGCCGTTGTTCCAGGGAGGATCGAGAATCCGCGCTCTTCCCGAATCGATGGTGGTTGATTTGGGGGCGTTCTGCAGCCGGCAGGGCACGACCAAATTCATGGCGGTCTATTCCGCGTTGTGCGCCTGGCTGCAACGCGCGACCCGAACGACAGACATCGTCGTTGGGACGGTCGTGGCGAATCGCCGCCAATCGGATTGGCAAGATGTGGTGGGGTATTTCGCCAATACCGTGGCCTTGCGCATGGACTTGTCCGATGTCGAGACCGGCGAGGAGCTCCTTTCCCGCGCTCGACAGACCGTATGCGATGCCTATGACCATCAAGATGTTCCGTTCGAACAAGTGATCGGTGCGCTCAAGGGGCGACGAGCCGCAGACTCGCCGCATGTGTTCAATGTCATGATTGTGTGGGAAGACGATCCGCTCAGCGATCTGCGTCTTGAGGGGCTGTCGGTCAGGCCCTTTCCGATTGACGATGTGGCCGTCGAACTTGATCTTACGCTATTGGTGGTCAACGGTGTCGGAGGGCTTGAGCTGGTGATGCTCTATGACCGGGCGTTGTTCGATGGTGGAACAGTCGACCGGATGCTTGCCCAGATCGAAATCATCTTGAAAGGCCTGATAGAAAATCCCGGTTCGCGCCTTCTGGATCTGCCGCTGCTGACTTACGATGAAAGACAACAGATTCTGGTGGAGTGGAACCGCAGTGCAGTCGATGTGCAGCAGGCCACGTCAATCCTGCCGATGATCGAGGCTCGTCTCAAGCAAGCTCCCGAGAGGACGGCTGTGGTGTGCGGAGAAGACCGGCTGCCCTATCGCGAGCTCGTCGTGCGTGTGGACCTGCTTGCCAGGGCGGTGTATGCAGCCACTGGAGGAAGAAACGTCCGGGTGGGGTTGTGTGTCGATCGATCGATCTCGAGTCTCATCGGGATTCTCGGCATTTTGAAAGCCGGCGCAGCCTATGTGCCCTTGGATGCCAGTGCGCCGGAACAGCGGCAACGATTGATTCTCGAGGATGCGGGTGTCGTGCTCCTGGTGACGCAGCGGCATCTGCGAGCTACGCTTCCCTACGGTCGTGGGCCGGTCATTGAACTGGAGTCGCTCGCAGGAGAGGCCCAGTCGCACGATGCACAGGTGCTGTGGCCGCAACAGGAGCTCGACCATGCAGCCTATGTGATCTACACCTCCGGGTCGACGGGTCGGCCCAAGGGCGTAGAGATTACGCATGGGGCGCTTCTGCATTCCCTGCTGGCGCGCCTGCAATATTATAAAGATCCGGTCGAGTGTTGCCTCCTGACCTTTCCGATTGCGTTTGATGGGTCCGTGACGAGCATTTTCTGGACGCTGCTTCACGCAGGGACTCTCGTCATTCCAACGGAAGACAATTATCGAGATCCGCTTCAAATCGGTGCGCTGATCTCCCGGCATCAGGTGTCCCACGTTGTGCTCGTGCCGTCGTTATACGAGGCGATACTGCGTGACGTGGCAGCAGACACACTGCAGTCACTCCGGGTGGTGGTGTCTGCCGGAGAAAGTCTCCCCGTATTGCTGGTGCGGCGGCACTATGAACGGCTTCAGGAGGCGGCGCTGTATAACGAGTATGGGCCCACGGAAGCGACGGTGTGGTCGACTGTATACCATACGACCGGAACCGAGCTGGGAGGGCGCATTCCAATCGGAAAACCCATCGCCGGCGCCGCCATCTATTTGCTTGATGAAGGGTTGTCTCCGGTCCCGGTCGGGGTGGTGGGAGAGATTGTAATCGGCGGGGCCGGTTTGGCACGAGGGTATCTGAATCTTCCGGAACTGACGAGTACCAAGTTTCTCCCCAATCCATTTGTCCCGGGCACCCGCCTCTACAAGACGGGCGATTTGGGTTTGATACGTCAGGACGGGAATATCGAATATGTCGGCCGTGCGGACGGCCAAGTGAAAGTGCGGGGGTATCGCATCGAGCTTGGGGACATCGAATCAGCCCTGAATGGGTTACCGGGTGTCCGCGCCGCTGCCGTGGTTGTGCGGGAGGATGTGACGACAGGGCCAAGCCTCATCGCCTTTGTCACGTCCGACCAGGCGCCGGGCTCGAGTCCCTATCTCCATGAGCTGCTCAAGCGGATACTCCCTTCCTACATGGTTCCTGCCGCCGTGTTTGTGGTTGATGTCATTCCGTACCTATCCAATGGCAAAGTTGATCGGCTGGCGCTTCAACAACATACGCTTGGCGATAACCGGAGCGAAACGGCCTCCGTTCGGGCCCGTGATCCGATTGAACAGGGTTTGCTTGAAATCTGGCGTGATGTGCTGGGGGAGCAGACAATCGATATCCATCAAAATTTCTTTGCCATGGGCGGCCATTCACTCCTGGCCACGCAGGTGATCTCGCGCATTCGCGAAGTGTTTCGCGTGGAGCTTCCGTTGCGTTCCATGTTCGAGTCGCCGACGATTGCCGGTGTCGCCGAGTTGATCCGCGTGGAACAGCATCGAGGGAATGCTCCGTCGCCATTGCCGCCCATCGTGCCGGTTTCGCGTGAGGGGGCGTTGCCGCTGTCATTCTCGCAGCAGCGTATGTGGTTTGTTCAGCAACTCGCGCCGGAGGCGACCGCGTACAATCTGCTGTTCGTCTCTCGTCATAAAGGAGTGCTAAGCGTTCCGGTGGTCCGGCAAGTCGTGAATTTCCTCTCTCAGCGCCATGAAGCGTTTCGAACAACCTTTGCGATGACCGGGGCCGGGCTGGAGCAACGTATTGCGTCGTGGGAGTCTCCTCACCTGGTTGAAATCGACCTTCGCAGAATTCCGGCGGATCAACGCGAGGAAGAAGCGCGACGACTTGCCGAACAGGAGGGGGCTCGCCCGTTTGATCTTGAGAAGGGGCCGCTCGCGAGAATTTCGCTGATTACTCTCGATCAAGAAGACCATCTGATTGTGCTCAATCTTCATCATATTGTCGGGGATCAATGGTCCTTCGGAATACTCGGGCGCGATTTTGCCGCGTACTATAATGCGCTATGTCAGGGGCAACCGTTGCCTGAAATGACCTTGTCAATCCAATACGCCGACTACGCGGTCTGGCAGCGCCGGTGTATGACGGAATCCGTTTTAGGGGCTCAAGAGCAGTACTGGACAAAAGCGCTGGACCAGCTTCCCATCCTGCATCTTCCAACGGACTTCCCGAGACCGGCCGTCCAAACGTTCGAAGGGGGGTTGTGTGCGGTAGATATTCCGGATTCCGTGATTCAGCGCCTCAAGCAGTTCAGCGCCGACCAGCACGTGACTCCTTTTATGACGATGTTAGCGTGTTTCCAGCTGCTCTTGAGCCGTTATACGGGGCAGATGGACTTAGCCGTCGGCTGTCCCATCGCGAACCGGACGCATATGCTGATGGAGCAGTTGATTGGCACATTCGTTAATACTCTGGCGCTCCGCGTAGATGTCGGTGGTAATCCTTCGTTTGCAGATCTTCTCGGGCGTGTGAAGAATGCCGCGTTGGGCGCGTTTGCCAACCAGGACTATCCGTTCGACAAACTGGTGGAAAGTCTGCAGGTCGAACGTGATCCGAGTACGCCGCCGTTGGTCCAGGTCTTGTTCAATATGGCCAATGCTCCTATTGGAGATATTCAACTCTATGGGTTGGAGTGGGAGCCATTCGAGGTTGAGCCTGGCTCTGCCCAGTTCGATTTAAGTCTGTCCATCGAATTCGAAGTCGCCAAGAAAGCCTACTTCACCTTTAATTCGGCCCTATTCGTGCGCGAGACCATCGAGCGTTTTGCAGGACACTATCTCGCGTTGATGGAGAGTGCGATGTCGAGTCCGCAGGCTCGAGTGTCCGAGCTGAAGATGCTGGGGGAGACGGAGCGGTCGCGCATTCTGTACGAGTGGAACCGGACGGCCGCTGAGTATCCACATACGGCCTGTCTGCCGGAGCATATTGAAATGCAGGCTGAGGACCATCCTGAAGCTATTGCTGTTTCGATGGACAAGCGCGTTCTCACGTATCGTGAGCTGAACGGGAAGGCGAACCAGTTGGCGCGAGCCTTGCGGGCCATGGGCGTTTCCCCAGGGGTGGCCGTCGGCGTTTGTCTGGAGCGGTCAGTGGACATGGTCCCAGTGTTACTCGCGGTGATGAAGGCCGGAGGATGTTATGTCCCGCTCGATTCCGACTATCCACGCGATCGGGTCCGGTTTATGGTGGAAGACTCCGGGGCTCAGCTCGTCATCACGACCGCGGCGCTATCCGATCGATTCAGTGCCCAATCCTGTCGTCTTTGGTGCCTTGATCAGGCGGGTCGGGATTTTTCAGCAGACGATGCGCACAATCTTCCGTCCTCAGCCTCCGGCCAGGACCTTGCCTACATACTCTATACCTCAGGATCGACCGGGCAACCGAAGGGTGTGGAAATCCAGCATCGTTCCCTGATGAATTTTCTGTGGTCTATGAAGCGCCAGCCGGGCTGTACCCGGAGTGACACCGTCCTCTCCGTCACGACCTTGTCGTTCGACATCGCAGGACTCGAACTCTATCTGCCACTGCTTGTCGGAGGGCGGGTTGAGATTGTCAGTCGAGCTGTCGCAACCGACGGACATAAGCTTCGGGACACCCTTGAACGAGTGCAGCCGACAATCATGCAGGCGACGCCGGCGACCTGGCGGCTTCTTCTCGAGGCGGGATGGCCGGGGAATCCGTCGTTGACCGCTCTCTGTGGAGGTGAAGCGCTCCCTCAGGATCTTGCGGTCGCGTTACGTGAGAGGACCAAGGCACTGTGGAACATGTATGGTCCGACGGAAACGACGATCTGGTCGACCGTCGAACGAATCAGCTCGGATTCTCCTGAAATCACCATTGGTCGCCCTATCGCGAATACGGAAGTGTATGTGCTCGATCAGAATTTACAGCCGGTCCCGGTCGGTGTGGCCGGAGAAGTCTATATCGGAGGGGATGGGGTGGCGCGAGGGTATCATGGCCGCGAGGATCTCACGGCGGACAGATTTATCCCTCATCCGTTCTCACTCCGTCCGGAGGCCAGGCTCTATCGGACCGGTGATCTCGGGCGCTATCGGACCGACGGGAAAATCGTCCATCTGGGACGGATCGATCATCAGGTCAAGATCCGGGGATTCCGTATCGAGCTTGGCGAAATCGAAGCCATCCTCAGTCGCCACCCAAAAATCAAACAAACGGTTGTGACCGCACGCGATGATCAGCATGGCCTGAAGCAGCTGGCGGCGTACCTGGTGTTGCAGGAAGGGCAGGATGCAGGACCGGAAGAACTGCGGTCCTTCCTACGTGCGGTGCTCCCGGAGTACATGGTGCCTTCTTTCTTCGTGTTTCTCGACGAGTTTCCCTTAACGGCCAATAAGAAAATCGATGTACGAGCTTTGCCGCAGCCGGAGATGTCGAGCCATACGGAGGGTCAGCCGTACGTCGGGCCTCGAAACGGAATGGAGGTCCAGCTGACCGCATTGTGGCAACAGGTTCTTGGGATGCAGGAGATCGGGATTCACGACAATTTCTTTGATCTCGGCGGACATTCGCTCAAGGCCGCGCAGCTGTTTTATCAACTGGAACTCGTGTTCGGGAAACAGCTTCCGCTGGCCACTCTGTTCCAAGCCCCCACGATAGCCGAGCTTGCGGCTGTGCTGACCAAAGCGAGTTGGGTTCCCCCGTGGCAGTCTCTGGTCGCGATACAGCCAGGCGGAACCGGGCTTCCGCTGTTTATGGTACCGGGCGTCGGGGGAAACGTGCTCGTCTTTGCGAAGCTGGCACGCATTTTCGGGACAGAACAGCCGATTTACGGATTACAGGCGAGAGGGCTTGATGGAAAGGAATCGCCGTTCATCTCGGTACCGGAGATGGCCGCTCATTATGTGCAGGAAGTGCGGCGCATGCATCCCGATGGACCATACTTGATCGGGGGGGTCTGCACCGGAGGGCTGATCGGGTATGAAATGGCCAGACAGCTCACAGCGCTGGGTTGCCCTGTCACCCTCTTCATGATGGACACCTGGCATCCGGATTCTTACAGCAGATATAAGAACCGTCTCGCGGCGAAAGCCTTCATGTCCATGATCGTGGCAGGCAAGATCCTTGAAGACATCCGAAATATCTCCCGGCTGCCGATGAGTGAGTGGTGGGGGACTCTGACGCGCAAGACTCAGGTCGCCTTGTCGCTGTTTTCGCAGTCCCTTACGGATCATATCCAGGACAGGGATTTTCAGGTACAGCGGTTGACGGAGGCTACACTCCTCGCCGTCGCCCGGTATCGAGTGCTGCCGACTTCCGCACAGATCGTGAACGTGGTGGCTTCTAATCGACATGTTGATGATGTCATTCCGGACACGCGGCATCGATGGCAGGAATTAGGTGCGGAATCGAGTTGTACTGTGCACATTCCCGCCGAAAACTCCGGTCGTCTGTTCGTGTCACCGTTCGTTGAGGAGCTTGCCGGCCATTTGCAGGATTACCTCCAGAAGAGTCCGGATCGTGCTGCCGGGGTTGGAATGCCGGCTCGCAACAATCAGTCCGCATGAACATCCGTCTTCCAGGGTTTGTCTCGTTTCTTTTTCAGCGTTCACGTTCTGTGATGGCCGCCATGGTCTGTGTGGGTGTGCTGTCCGGACTCTGCAGTGCGGGCGTGCTGGCCTTGATCAATCGAGTCCTGCAACAACGGCATGATCAGGAAGCTTTTCTAGCGCTGGGGTTTGTCGCTGTCGTTGCGGGGAAGCTTGCCACCCAGATCGTCTCGCAATTGACCCTGACGCGTTTTGCTCAGGACACGACGCTCGACCTCTCCCTGACGCTCTGCGGAAAAATCCTTCAATCTCCGTATCGACGCACCGAAGCGTACGGTCACGCGAATATCCTGGTCACACTGACCGACGATGTGAGCATGTTGGCATGGTCGATTCAAAGTTTGCCGCAATTGGCGATGAATGTGGCCATTGTCCTCGGATGCGGGGTCTATCTGCTCTGGCTGTCCTGGCCGACGTTTCTCCTCGTCGTGACGGCCACACTGCTGGGCGCGTGGGGGTATCACTGGTTGCATACCAGGGCTTTTTCGACGATCTACTCATCCCGTGAGGCCAGGGCGCAGCTGTTCAGACATTTCCGAACTTTGACGGAAGGGATCAAGGAGTTGACCCTTCACAGCCAAAGGCGCAAAGAATTCATTGATCAGGAGCTCCACAGAGCGGCCGATCTGTACCGGCAAACCAGTATTGATGCCGCCAGACAATATGCGATTGCCGAGGCCTGGTCCCATTTCGCATTTTATTCCATGATCGGCGTCATTCTTTTTGTCTTTCCCATGATGTTCCCACTTTCGACGGAGTCATTGATTGGGTATGTCGTCGTA
>CAZXNN010000104.1:0-9578 GCA_964641915.1 uncultured Nitrospira sp.
GCCGTTAACTTGGCCAGTCGACAAGGATTTCTTATACTGATAAATGCCCTTCGTGGCAACCCCACCGACTCCATTGCCTCCTGCAGTCTTGAAGCCAGGTGCCATGTATGAGTACCAGGTGATCCAAATTTCTCGCTGGGTCTGATCCGTGTAGTCCCATTCGGCACTACCACCCCCTTTCGGAGGGTTGTCGTACTGGCTCCCCACAAAGTTGTACCTGAGCGCCTGCGTGCCGCCTGCCACTGGCGAACTGACGAGGTTGAAGGGGCTGCCGGAATCGGGAAAGCAGCAATAGCTTTGACCAGGCCAACGTGCAGCGATAGAGGCTGCGCTACCCTCAAAGTCTTCTGATAGCAACGTTATGGCATGTGCCGAAGAAATCCCGAGCATCCAAGCTGCGGCAGCTATTCCTAGGTAATGAAGCACCCTTATCGGAGTCATAGGCCTTCTCCTTTCAGTTGCATGGCCGGCACATTCTGCTTTGTATCTAAGTCGCCTGCGGTCACTCGCCATTCGTCTACCTTTTTGTAGGGGGAAGCAGAAAAGGACTTACCAGAAAACAGTGTATTTCTCATTTTCCCACTACTCAGCGGACAGTTAGTTTGCTTGGCATTGCCGGACGTGATGTGCCGCCGAATCCATTGCTTCCATTGCAGCCAATCCTTGTATCGCCTACTGCCAGGTCGTCGGTGTAGCGCAATCCAGAATTGTATTGTGTGTAATGGGTTATGCGATTAAACGTTGAGCTGGGTCCGTTTCCGTTCACAGGCACTGGCCCTCTTGCCAAGACATCATAGTACCCCATTGACAAGACGCCGTTTACAAACATCTCGATTATTCCATCGTCTTTCCCCGGTGTGTTCAGCTTTATGTGGTACTCAACGCAGTACCATTTATTGTCCTGAAGCTGTATTGCTGCACGGTTCGGATAGTAGTTGCAACTGTCGTAGGGGCCGAAGCCATTGTTTGGACATCGCCCATAATGGTTTTGTAGGCTGAAGCCTTGTGCGCGGTCTCCGTAGAAGTTGATAAAAAATCCTGAGATGCGGTTCTCGGGGCCTGTGCCCTTGATGTAATGATACTTCCCTCCCGCGCCAGACCTGACCGTTGTGACGGGAGATATGGGCGGTTCATTGGCGTCGGCGTACTTGAAGAATGTACTTGGGGGGTTGGCTTCAGTTCGATACCAGTTCCTGATCCAAAGTTCGTCCGTGGGGGGGAATGTACGATCGTAGTATGTCCCCATTTGAATTTCAGGGTTGGTGGGATGGTATTCAGATAGCAGGCTCTGTGATCCCGAGACGCTTTGACTGTTCGAAATATGGGCGTTACATCCTTGCGGGTAGTTCGCAGGAGGGCCGCAGGCTGAGACATCCCAGGTATCATTCAGGACGCCGTCGTCGAAGTTATCTTCCCAAAAGATGGCTCCCTCTGTAACTGAGGTGGCAGAGGTGAAGGATATTGCCAGCCCCATGATCGTTGGGAACCAGATGCGGTGCATCATTTTGTCGGAGTCCTGCATTTGGTCAATTGCTCCGTTTACCATCTTGCGGCATCCGCGCTACTGGAAAATTAAGCCTTCCGGAGTCGGTGGCGGCACAAGCGTCGGCTGAGTCGGGGCAGGAGTCGGGGCTTGCGGTGTTTCAGCCGGTGGAGGTGTCGGTTGAACTGGAGTTGGGGCAGGGGGTACCGGTGTCGGACTGCTGCTTTGGGGTGGATTGCCCGAGCATCCGATCCGTTGGTCGCCAAAAGCCAACTTGTCAATATATAGATCGCCACCTCCGTATTGAACGTAGAGGCGGTTGAACGTAAGATTCTCAGTCAGGCTATGTCGCCCGCTTGCAACCGCATCTCGCATTTGGACATCGTAGCGAGCGATCCCTTGTACTCCGTCAATCCACGCTTCCACAATGCCGTTGCGTACACCGGGACTGCTTAACTTGAGGTGTGTTTCAATGCACACCCATCTATTTTGAGGGATTGCGGGGCCGTAGACATTAATTGTCTCGGTGCCTCCGTTTACGCCTTGCACTTGAACGTTCAGTGAGGCTTTCCCAAACAGCATGATCCACCAGAAGCTCGGATAGCAGCACTCTGAGCCCTGTAACATGAGCTTCGTCCCTGCTGCTTCATGTACCACAAAGTTATCGAGGTAGAGGTAGTAACGCGACCAAAGGTTGTCCGTCTTCGTCCCAAAGTAGCGATCTGTGAAGCCGCCCCCTTGAGTTTCGCCTCCCCAAAAGTGTTCTTTGAGCGAGTAAGATCCGCTATACACAGGACTGTTGGAGTAGGACATTCCTCCAACGAGAGGATAGCCCGTATTCCCAGGCTCAAGCTCATCATCCCAATATATCGCTGCTATCGCTGTGCCAGATAGATATGCTACTAGCGCCATGGTGATAAGCACCAGGCACACAACACTTGCTGCTGTTGACCATCCTTTTTGATGAACGCGTTCCATGCTCATGTGTCTTTCCTTTTCCTTCGAAGCTTGTCCGAGTACCACCAGAGACATGGAAAGTTCTACCACACCTAACCTGGCTCTCCGAACGGTTGTTAATAGAGGCTCTTGCTTGTCTCGCTCGAGTAGGGGCTTTCATTTCCTGCCTCGTCATAAGCTGTGATCACGAAAAAGTAAGTGAATCCTTTTGCTAGACCACTGGATACGTATTGAGAGGTTCCTGCCGGTACCGTGGCAATGGGTGCGCCATATCCCCCTGAGGCGGTTGCGCGATACACTTTATATCCTGCCAGATCCGATTCGCTATTGGGAACCCAGGACAGTGTAACCGTTCCGGTCGTCGGTTGGGTAGCTGCCGCTATGGTTAGTGTGACTGGTACTGTTCGCGGGGTGTTCGTGGCACCCGAGGCAGCCACGGTAATGACGCCGTTATAGTTTCCTGCCGCCAGGCCCGCGATATTCACGCTCGTGACCACTGAATTTCCCGATTGTGTCGCCGTCAGCCAGTTGGCGTTGTCCGTCACCGTCCAGGTCAGCGATCCTGTGCCGGTGTTGGTGATGGCGATGGTCTGGTTCGAAGGATTATTTCCGCCGGCGGTGGCATTGAACGTGAGACTCGCTGGGCTCAGGCCGATGGTCGGTTGAGCGGCCGGCGCGGTGATTGTGAAGGTGACTGGAACCGTGATGGCTGCAGCCCCTGTCGCGTAGAGCGTGACTGCGCCGGTATAGGTGCCTGCCGTGAGGCTTCCGGTGACCGGACTAATCGTTACGGTGCCGGTTCCGGTCCCGGAGGTTGGAGAGTGTGAGAGCCACGCGGCATTGTTGCTGACGGTCCAGGTCAGCGTGCCGCCCCCGGTGTTTCTGACGGCCAGTGACTGTGGCGTCGGGTTTCCGTTTCCCTGTTGCGCCGTAAAGGTCAAGCTTCCGGGAGTGACACCAATCGCCGGAGGAGCCGCCGCTGCTGTGATGGTGAGCGAGACGGTCACGGTTTGCGGGGTGTTGGTCGCTCCGGACGCGGCAATCGTAATGGGCGTGCTGATCGTGCCGACGGATAAACCGGATGTATTGACTGCGACCGATATCGTTCCGGATCCAGTTCCCGAAGCAGGGCTTAGGCTGAGCCAGCTTGCGTTTTCGGTTGCTGTCCAGTTCAGAGTTCCGCTTCCGGAGTTGGAAACGGAGATCGTCTTGTTGGCCGGATTGCTTCCTCCCTGGACAGCCGAGAACGACAAGGTTGTCGCGCTTAAGCCGATGGTGGGAGTGGGAGCTGCAGTGACGTCAAAGCTCACCGTGACCATCTGCGGCGAGTTGGCCGCCCCCGTCCCGACGATGGTGATCAGGCCGCTATGGGTCCCAACCGAGAGACCGGCTGGATTCACCCGTACACCAACCGAGCCGAGATTGCTGCCCGAGGCTGAGGAGGCGTTATTCAATGTCAGCCAGGCGCTATTGGATGATGCGGTCCAGGCTAACGTCCCAGGCCCCGTGTTGGTAATGGTCAGAGACTGGGCTGCCGGGCTGGATCCGTTCTGCACTGCCGAAAATGAAAAGACGCTCGGATTGCGAGTGAGTGTGGGGGTGACCACCGTCGGGTCAGGGTCTTCTTCTTGGTAGGCCACGATTTGCGCCGCGCCGGGCAGCTCGGACAGAAGCCGCTGCATTCGGCCGGGCAGGCTTGGCCCGCGCGCTCCGGACGGAGCTGCCGCAGCGACTCTCGTCGATGGCTGTGCGCTTCCCATCAGTGCGGATGGGGCTGCTGCCGCAGCGGCGACCGGCGCCGTCTGCATGAGTGTAAATGGCCCGGCAATCGGTGCTGCGAAGCTGACCGGAGGCGATTGCTTGTCTGCTGCTCCCTCTCTGGTCGAGGTTGTCCCTGGCTCCTGGGACACTGTCTTTGCAGGGACCGTGCTGATGGCGGGTGTCAATGGGGCTTGATTTAACGTTGCTGTGCTCATCGCCCCGGGCTGGCTGCTGCCAAGGGGGGCCGGGCGGCGGACCAGGCGATGTGACTTTCGTGACCCCGCCGATGACGGTTTCGCGGTAGAGGAGAGTGCTTTCATTGACGAATTCGGAGTCTGTAAGGCGGCGTTCTCTTGAGCGATAGGAGCCGCGTGAGTGGCCGCCGGCATCTGAATATCCATTGCCATCACACCGGCCACAGTGATGCTGAGTAGGAACCGTTGCAGTATCTTGGCGCTCAAAGATTTCGTTGGAGCGTACATAGTAAGGGGCCTCCGTGTTACTCGACCACCCTGTGCGCCGACCATCTACCCCACGGTGGATATCAGCAACCGTGGGGAGGTAGAGCAAGATGGGTGCCCTGTATCAGGATTTTGATGATTGTATGGAAATTATGGGTGGTGATGTCTTTTCAAGCAGTTAGCAGTCAGTAGCGTGAAGGGCGCTGAGCTGTGTGTTGCACCGGTCGGGGCGGAAGCGTAGGGAGGAGAGGACATGCCGGTGCTCTTCAAAGGGGGGGAATTCTTTGTTCTCCAGATGGCGCTGGGGCTCGGAGAGTCCGCTGCTTCCGGTTTCTCCGCATGATCGTCCCTGAGACGGGAGTCGATGAGTTCGTGATGGTGTGCGGGCTTCCTTCAGGAGATCCCCCTAGCTGTACGTATTTTCCATATGGCTGATCGCGATGTGCGAGCCGCAAATGCTGTAACGGTTTGTGATGTTGTGGACGCATACCTACTGTGTGAATCAAGGCTGAAGCGAACCTCAGGAAGGAACTGCTCACTTTCTTGACTGGTTTTAGGGCTTCTGCCATGTTGCTCAAATAGACTTTGGAGGAAGTATGGGTAACGAGCAGGCTCGGTCGATTGCTGTCGTTGGGTTGGGATATGTGGGTTTGCCCATTGCCGTGGCGTTCGGCAAGCAAGGCCCGGTCGTTGGATTCGATATAAACAAGGCCAAGATTGCGGAGCTGCGGCGCGGGGTCGATCGAACGGGTGAAGTATCGAGCGCAGATCTCAAGGCTTCGCAGGTGCAGTATACGTGGGAGCCGGCGGAGCTCAAGGCGGCTGATTTCATTATTGTCGCGGTGCCGACGCCTATCAATGAGGCGCTTCAGCCGGATTTTACGGCGTTGCAGAAGTCATCCGAGCTGATCGGCTCGAATTTGGCTCCGGGGGCTATTGTTGTTTATGAGTCGACGGTCTATCCCGGTGCGACGGAAGAAGTGTGTTTGCCCATCCTCGAAAAGATGTCCGGGATGAAGGCCGGGGTCGATTTCAAGATCGGATATTCCCCGGAGCGCATCAATCCAGGCGACAAGGAACATACACTTGAGAAAATCATCAAGGTCGTTTCGGCGCAGGATGCTGAATCGCTGGAAATCGTTGCGAAGACTTATGAAACAGTGGTGAAAGCCGGAATCCACCGCGCGTCCAGTATCAAGGTGGCTGAAGCGGCGAAGGTGATTGAGAATACGCAGCGTGATCTCAATATCGCGTTGATGAACGAGCTCGCATTGATTTTTCATCGCTTGGGAATCGATACGAAGTCGGTTTTAGAAGCTGCAGGTACGAAATGGAATTTCCTGAGATTTTCGCCCGGCTTGGTCGGCGGCCATTGCATCGGGGTGGATCCCTATTACCTGACGGCGAAAGCCGAGTCGGTGGGGTACCATCCTCAGGTGATTCTTTCAGGCCGCCGGATCAACAATGGCATGGGAAAGTTCGTCGCTGAGCAGACGATGAAGCTCCTGAGCCAGCTTCCCCGGCCTGTCAATGAACTCAAGGTCGCGGTGCTTGGATTGACCTTCAAAGAGAATGTGCCTGATCTTCGCAATAGCAAGGTGCCGGATATCATCAACGAGCTTCGTGAGTATGGTGTGCAAGTGGTGGTGCACGATCCGATCGCCGAATCGGAGGAAGCGGTGCATGAGTACGGGATCAAATTGGTCGATATGAAACAGATCAAGGATGTTGACGGGGTGATCGTGGCGGTGGCGCACCGGAGTTTTCTTGAGATGGGGCTCAGTGAGCTGCTCAAGCCCTTGCGTGATCAGAAGAGCGGAGTCCTGATCGATGTGAAGAGTATCTTTGCCCCTTCACAAGTCCCTTCCTCAATAAAGTATTGGCGCCTCTAGGTTAGTGGGGACGGCTGATACGGTTTTCAGCCGTCCCGTCCCTCTATCATTGCTCGTACGCTCTCAACTAACGAGTAGGGACGGATCTGTAGGCTCCAACCTTCATAGGGTTCCTCGTGCTACTGCCTATTGACAAGTTCTTTCTGAACTTCTCAATATGTAGTATAAGTAGCCAGATGTATCTGGTATCAAACTTCCATCCTTCCGGGCTGTTCCTCTGCTGGTCTAACGAAAGGCTGCTGGCATTCTGATGTGGAGTCTACTGATTCGCGTCGATAGGGTTTTCCCCCACTCAGGGCAAATTGCCCCGGCGCTTTTGTCTCTTGTTCTTCTCGCGGGTTGTCTCGCCTCTCAGGACGCGAAACGCGGTGATCAGCATTTGGCAGCCGGGAATTGGGAGGAGGCCAGTCTCGCTTACAAGGAAGCTCTGAAGAATGACCCATTTGATCCGGGTCTCACCAGCAAGTACGCGCTGGCGCGAGAGCGGGCGGCGGGCCTCTACCATGACCGCGGGCAGGCGTTTCTCAAAGAACGGCAAATGGATTTGGCGATTGAGCAGTTCAAGCGGGCGCTGACCATCGAGCCTGCCAATCTGGCTCATCAGGCCAGTCTGGCAGAAGCGACCCGCTTGAAAGAGTCTCGCTCGCATTTCCGTGAGGCCGAGCGGCTGGCCCAGCTTGGCCGGACAGACGAGGCGATGGGAGGCTATACCAGGGCTGCGGAGCTGGATCCTAGCTTCAAAGATCCGCTTGAAAGTATCAGCCGGCTGACGGAAGAGCAGCAGGCGGCCATGCGCGGCGACCGCCTGAAGCAGCCGGTGACGATGCGATTCAAGAACGCAGGGATCAAAGAGGTCTTGGAGGGAGTGGCGAAGGTGGGCGGGTTCACTCTGATCTTCGATAAAGATGTCCGGAACGATCCGATTTCCATCGGGGTCCAGGATACGCCATTTGAGGATGCGCTGAACTTGATCTTGAACAGCAATAGTCTCTTCTCCAGGCAGGTCTCGCCAGGAGTCCTCATCATCAGCCCGAACACCAAGCAGAAGCAGGAGCAGTATCAGGATCTGATGATCCGGACGTTTTATCTTTCGACGGCCAAGGCCAAGGATATGTTGGTGTTGCTCAAAAGCATGCTGGACTCCAAGCGGATGCATGCCAATGAACAACTCAATGCCATCGTAATCCGCGATCAACCGGAGAAGCTGGATCTCGCGGAGCGGATCATTCTTTCCAACGACCGGCAAGAGCCGGAAGTTCTGTTTGATCTTGAAGTGCTGGAAGTCAATCGAACCAAGAACCAAACGTACGGATTGAATTATCCCAAACAGGCCGGCGCCGGACTCATTCCTCCCGGGTTTACCGGGGCGCTGGCAGCAGATCCCGTCCAAATGACCTATCGCCAGCTAACGAGCCTCGGGCCGGACAGTTATCTGTTTCGTCTTCCAACGAGTGTTTTGCTCGATTTCTTCAAGCAGGAGTCGGATGCCAAGACACTGGCTGCGCCAAAGGTGCGGGTGGTGAACAATAAGAAGGCCGAGATTAATATCGGAGACAAGCAGCCGATTCTCTTGTCGACCACCAATGTGTTGCCTGGACAGGCGGCAACCGGGGCAGTGCCGACGACCTCAACCGTCACGTCGATTGAGTTTCGGGACACCGGAGTCAAGCTTACGGTGGAGCCCTCCATTCGATTGGGCAACGAACTTTCCTTGAAGATGAAAGTTGAAGTGATTCGCATCGGCGACCAGGTGACCTTGCAGGCCTCGCCGCCGATCCAGCAGTTTCGTTTCGGCAATCGATCTGCGGAAACGACACTCAATATGCGTGACGGGGAGACCATCGTGCTCGGCGGTTTGATTCAGGAGGAGGATCGCAAGACTCGCGTGACCATGCCATGGATCGGCGATCTGCCTCTCATCGGGAATTGGCTCAGCTCATTCAAAACGGAACGGGTGACGACCGAAGTCATCTTGACAATTACCCCTCGGATCATGCAATCCCCGTTGGCACCCGGATCAACCAACCAGGCCTTCTGGTCCGGGACCGAGACCAGTTATGCGACCACGCCCCTGTTCTCCAGTGCGCCGAAAAAGACGCTGGCCCATCTTCCCGGCAGTCCGACCGGACTCGGATCACTCGCTTCCAACGGCATCCGGTCCAAGAGCGACAAAACGTCAGCTGCATCTCTGATGAAGGCCGCAGTCAGTGGCCCGATCCTGTCTATTCAGCCCGGCGATGCGGCGGTCCAAGTCGGAAAAGAGATCAAGCTTTCGATCTTGGATGGGCGCCTTCAGGCATCGGCCGATGGTGTCTTTCAGCTGGAATACGATCCGCTGGTGTTGCACTTCAAGCGAATCGGCGATGCGGAGCTGCTCGATGCGGCGGTCTCTGGAAACGATGGTGGGGGTGAGGACGCGGGGAGGTTGACGTTTCGTCTGTCTAAAACGGACAGCCGCACTCCTCGATCTGTGACCGTAATATTTGGGGCTGTTGCCGTCGGTGTTTCTCCGGTGAGGGTCGAGCTCGCTGCGGCTGATCGGGACGGCGGGGCACAAGCGACCGAAGTCGGGACGGGGGTCGTGAGGGTCCGGTGAAAGAGTCGGGGATCACGTTTCTTGAGCTTCTTGTCACCATGACGATCGTCGTGATTCTCGCCTCAATCGCGATGCCTTTGAGCAAGGTCGCGACGCAACGGCGGCAGGAAATTGAATTGCGCCAACAGTTGCGGACCATCCGAGCGGCCATTGATACCTTTAAGTTGGAATGGAATCGGGATGGCGATGCGCTGCTTGGGCCTGTCTGCCTGAAGAACAAGCTGACCTGTAAAGATGTGACCAGCATCTACGGGTATCCCAAGACGTTGGATGCGCTTCTCGGGGTCAAATTAACCGGGGAGGAAGCGACGGTTCGCGGAACGACGATGCGGCGCTACCTTCGAGGACTGCCCGTCGACCCGCTTACCGGGAAGAACGACTGGATACTCCGTTGCTACAAAGACAGTCCGAAGCCGTCGAGTTGGTGC
>CAZXNN010000105.1:0-9529 GCA_964641915.1 uncultured Nitrospira sp.
GCATTGGAGAAAGCCGGTCAGCGCTACAACATGGACTGGCTGTTCCGTTTCGGCCAGAATCCGCAGGATTTCATCATCCACACCGGCGAGTTTCTGGCCGACGCCACCGAGCCGCAATTGCGGGCCGTCATCGGCTATCTGGCTGTGCAGGGCGTCTCCGACTTCAAGTATTACGAGCCCTGGACGGCGCCGGAATTCGCCAAGGCCAGCTCTGGGCGCGGCAAGGTCATTTACAAAGAGTACTGCATGCAGTGCCATGGCGCGACCGGGAAGGGCGACGGCCCTGCCGCCGCTACTCTTGAACCAAAACCGGCGATTCACGCCAATATCAACTTCAGCGAGGTGCCGACGGAGTATCTCTACAACATGATCAACCACGGCGGCGCGGCGATGGGCAAATCCGCGAACATGCCCTATTGGAATCTCACGCTCGGCCAACAGGGCGTGGCGGATGTCATGGCGTATTTGAAGACGACGTTCAAGGGACCGAAATAAGAAACGCGTGTGAAGCGTCTCTCGTATCTCGTGAAGCGTGAATAGCGCCCGCGAGATACGAAAGACGAACGACGAGGGACGGAGGGTTCATCGATGGCGACGTTTATTATTTCAGGCAGCCGCGGCACGGATGATCCCACGATGGCGACATTGCCGTTTGTCGCGGCGAAAGCAGCAAAAGAGCAGGGGCACGATGTCGTCCTCTGGCTCTGGAACGAAGCGGTGACGCTGGGACGGAAGGGCACGGCCGAGCATGTTCACGGCGTGAATCTGACCTCGTTAAAAGACTTGCTTGCTGCTGTCCAGGCAGCAAATATTCCCATATGGGTCTGCGGCGCCTGTGCGGTCGCCAGACAGATCGGCGGAGCGGATCTGGTCGCGGGAGCATCAATCAAGGGGATGCCCGACTACATCAAGGCCGTGGCTGAACGTGACCGGAGCGTGGTGTTTTAGTTCGTGGATTGGGTCTAACGCGGGGGGATGTGATGGCTGCTGACGTCGAGTCGACCGGCAAAGCGAAGAATAGAAAAGCGAGTCGAACTGATCGGGGGGCCGAGGCGATTGCCGGCAACGAGGGCGATTTTCCGGCCGATGAATTGGAAACCATTCCTACGGCGATCCCCAGACAAGGCGATGGCTATCGCCAGCGACCGAGCGAATCCGGCGATCGGATCGCCTACGCGATCGGTGTGGCCGGGCACGCGTTGACGGATGACGACTTGATTCGCATCAACACCCGCCGAGGGTTGCTGACACTCCTGAAACGGAAAGATGTCGATCTGGAGGACGTGCGCAAGACATTGCTGTATGAGCAGGAATTGCGGCAGCTTCAGGTCGAGCTGGTTCGAGTGCAGCGGTGGGTGCAGGAAAGCGGCCAGCGCATTGCGATTCTGGTTGAAGGCCGCGACGCGGCCGGGAAGGGCGGTACGATTCGCCGCTTTACGGAACACTTGAATCCTCGCGCCATGCGTGTCGTCGCGCTCCCTAAGCCGTCGGATGAAGAGCGCGGCCAGTGGTACTTTCAGCGGTACATCCGGCAACTGCCGAACAAGGGCGAGATCGTGTTTTTCGACCGCAGTTGGTACAACCGCGCCGTAGTCGAACCGGTAATGGGCTTCTGCAGCAAGAAAGATCATCAGCGCTTCCTGCAGCAGGTCACCGAGTTCGAGCATATGCTCTACGAAGACGGCGTGACCATCATCAAGTTCTGGTTTTCCATCTCCAAAGAGGAGCAGGCAAAGCGTTTCGAGGCGCGCCGCCAGAATCCGCTCAAGCAGTGGAAACTCAGCCCGGTCGATGAAAAGGCGCAGGAACTGTGGGATTCCTACACGCGTTACAAAGAAGAAATGTTCAGCAAGACGCACGCGACCTTCAGCCCCTGGATCATTGTGAAGGCCAACGACAAACAGTCGGCGCGGCTGGAAAGTCTTCGGTATGTCTTGAATCTCCTGCCCTACAAGGGCAAGGAAGAGACGCAGATTCGCCTGACGCCGGATCCCAATATCATCACGCGGTTTCATCGCAAGATGGTCGAACTCGATTTGTGACGAATAGGATGACGACGATGAAAATCCAATCTGTGCTGGCGGTTCTTCTGACTTGTGGCCTGTTGAGTGCATCGGTCTTATCGGCGGCCGAGCGCCACATGATGCAGCCACGGGTGCCGGCCGATAAGCTGGCGGAAGCGCGCGCGCTCACGAGCCCATTACCGGATTCTGCCGAGATCGTCGAGAAGGGCAAAGCGCTCTACAATGGCAAAGGGACCTGCTTCAACTGCCACGGCAAAGACGGGTCAGGCAACGGCATGGCCGCAGTGGGTCTCGATCCCTCGCCGCGTAATTTTCAGCACCATGGATTCTGGCGGCATCGGACAGAAGGCGAGATCTACTGGGCCATCAAGCACGGCTCGCCCGGTACGGCGATGATCGGGTTCGGCGATCAACTCAGCGAGGAGGAGATCTGGTCCATCATCCAATACGAGCGAAGCTTTGCCGGAGAACATGGACCAGGTATGATGGGGCACAGAGAAGGCATGGGCTCCGGAATGGGACCCGGCGGAGGAATGGGCGGCATGGAGCATCGAGGCCCGAAAAGTGGGATGGGCGGATGTGAGGGCGAAGCCTGTGGCCGGTAATACAAGATCGAATACTGCGGTGGCATCGGAGTTGGGTTCTTGAAATAGGTCCGGTTGCCGCATCGATCTCGCCATACAGAATCATTTCAGCGGCAGTGTCCCTCCTCGTGTTCCGCTTCCGTGCAGCCATTCAGCAATCGCATCCAAGACAGATAGCGTAGCGTTTCACCGCATCTGATGCAGCCCCGATGGGTATCTTTGCGCCATCCATAGCTTCGCGTCTGAGGCCGTAATCTGGAAGCCGAGGCTGAGGTCCCGCTCTCTTGATCAGCTCAATCACATAGTTACATTTCGGTTCTCTCCTGTGAAACCTATGCACAGAGAAGGGCATAGCTCTTGCGCTGCCACAAGTTATCAGTCCGTCAAAAAAATATGTGGATCATGCGTGAATCCTTTTTGAGATTTCACGGCTCCCATGAGTAAGCAGGGCAATTGAGAAGATTCAAGAATGCCCGGTTCTCCATTTACCAACACCAAGGAGGGTGGTGTGAAGATGAGACGGATGCTCGGGGTGTGGCTCGCTGCGGTGCTGGTGCTCGCGCAGTTCGGATTGGCGGCTGCGGCTGATTCCGGTGAAAAAATCGTCAAGTCCATCTGTGTCCAGTGTCACCGGATCGAGGGGAAGCCCGCCCCGCGCAAAACGAAGAAGGCGCCGGACCTCATCTGGGCCGGGAACAAGTATCAGCACGAGTGGCTGACTGCCTGGCTGCAAAACCCGGAGTTCAAACACTATCCCGTCGGCTACGATTTTCGTCCGGAGCGCAGGAAGCGCCACTTGGCCTTGCCTGTCGATCAGGCGAAAGCGGTGGCGGGGTTTCTTGCGAAGCGCAAGGACGCTCGTATCGCCGAAGGCGTGATGAAGCCGGGCACGCCGGAGCAACTGGCTCGGGGAGAAAAGCTGTATCGGGAGCATGGCTGCCAGAACTGCCATTTCACGCCGGCGAAGACGGCAAAAGGGTATGCAGGAGGGACGTCAAGTACATCCTTTATCAAGATCAATGAACGTCTGCAGGCGGATTGGGTCTATCGCTTCAATCAGAACCCGAACGACTTCGAGCCGGAGAGCGGCGCCTATATCCCGAAGCCGCTGCTGCCGGACGAAGATATCCATGCGATCACGGCCTACATGATGACGCTCAAGTGAAGGCGTCAAACGTCATACGTGAAGTGGGAAGCGCACAATGAGCAAGGTGAGAATCGGGGAGACAGGAGGAAGGCAATGTCATCAACAAGAGCGGTGAGTCTATTCGTGATGGTGGTAGTGTTTGGATTAGTGCAGGCAACGATGGCGGCCTCGCCCAAGGCCAATCCTGATGCCGGCAAGAAGATTTACCTGGAGAGTTGCCAGAGCTGCCATGGTCCAACGGGCAAGGGCGACAGCGACATGGCAGCGTATTTGACGCCGCCGCCTGCCAACCTGACTGCCAAAGCGACTCAGTCGAAGACCGACGCGCAATTGCGGAAGGTCATTCTGGAAGGGCGCCCAGGCACGGCGATGGCAAGTTTCGATGGAGCGTTCGAGGAGGCGCAGTTGGCCGACTTGCTTGCCTACATCCGGTCGCTCAAGTAGTCGGCACGATACCAATCCTGCGCATGCATCGACACCAAGCTGAAGAAGAGGAGCAACGATCTGTACGAACGCATAGTGATGACGCCGGGGTGCTATTCAGTCCGATGCATGGGTGGTCGGTTCGCCTCTCCGAGCAGCAGATACGAGATGTCTTGAGTTATATCCGTACCTTTGCGCCCTTTAACGCGGTGAGCTAGTGCGTCAGGCCCAGTCGATCCCAGCTCGGCCGACTTTGTTGCCTTTCGCGACAGCGAGTGTTTTCTGCGAGACCTGGAATGCCTCAGCTGCCGCGTACTTCTCTCATGACAGCTCTGTAAGCACTCACCAAACCAGCGCGATCAGTGACCCTGCCGCTGGAAGTGTCTGGCATGAACCTGGCTATCCAACTCGTAAGGATCTTAATCATCACGGAGGAATGACCATGGATAACCACGACCCACGATGTTCATCACAAGCAGTTGCCCTTGCCTTTCTCGGCGGCGCCATTGCGGGAGCGGTCGCCGGGATTCTGCTCGCGCCCAAATCGGGCGATGACACGAGGCGTGAATTACGGGGATATGCGAGGAAGACGGAGGAAGAGTTCATCGAGAAGGCCAAGGAGGCGCGGGAGGCGCTCGATGAGATGATCGAACGGGGGAAGCATTTCATGGCCGAGAAACGGGCGGATGTTGACGCCGCGGTCACGGCAGGCAAAGAAGCCATGAAAGAGAAGATGGATAAATGCTGTAGCTGACGCGGCCATCGTCAGGAAGGAGGAGAGCGATGCTACGGGTCGACAATATTCGAAAGAAGCTGATCACCCAACGGCGTGAGTTGTTTCGGCAAGTGGCCAAGACAGAAGAGGATCTGCGCTGGCTCCAAAGCGATATCGAAAGCGAAGTGGAGGAGCGGGGGCAGGAGGAGACGATGGTGCGGCTGCTCGATCGTCTGGATGGGCGAGCGAAGGCCGAGATCGAGGCGATCGACCGGGCGCTTTTTAAACTGGGGTCCGACCAGTACGGCCGATGTGAGCAATGCGGAAAGGCCATCTCTCAGTCCAGGCTGGACGCAGTTCCTGCGACCGCCATGTGTATCGTGTGCGAACAGGCGGGAGAGGCTCAGGCGGCGCTCAGGAGATAAGTGAGTAGGCCGTCTTGGGCATGTCAGCCCGAAGGTATTCCCCAATGGATGCAATTGAGAGAGGTTGGAATGTCTCAGATGCCGCCGCAATCGTCCTTCCAGGGAGCACCTGTATCTCGCTGTATCGTGGTTTGTGGGATTCTGAGTGTTCTATTTATTGCCGGGTGCGAACACGCTGAACATCGTCATGGGGAGCAACGGTCAAATCCTATTCTGACCTCCGATGTCAGACGGCCCATTCCGCTGTCGCCGGCAGCCGGAACAGAACATCGCGCTGTGATGTTGCAGCATTTGGAAAGTATTCAAGTGATCGTGAATGCGCTGGTCGAGGAAGACTATGAGTTGGCGAAAGGCTTAACGGAAACCCACCTGGGGTTCTTCATGCATCGCCAGGCGATGGCGAATCAGCAGCCGGAGAACTTTCCACCTGCCTATCACGATCTGGCCATGGCTCATCATGCCGCCGCGGAGGAGCTGGCCCGCATCATTCCGACAAAAGATCTCAAGCAGATCCTGCCGCAGTTCAATAATGTGTTGAAGGCCTGCGTGGCCTGTCATCTAGAATACAAACTGCGAACTTCATAGGGAGGGAGCGCGTATGCCCGAACGCACCATCAGCACCATGTTTGACGAAGACCATGAACGGCTGGATGCGCTGTTCAAATCCTTCCAGACTCTGAAGCGAACCGACTTCCTCAAGGCCAAGAGCGCATTTCTTGAGTTCAAGGCGGGCCTGCAGCGGCATGTGGTGTGGGAGGAGGATGTGTTGTTTCCCCTGTGGGAGAGAAAATCTGGGATGACCGGCGGAGGCCCCACGATTGTCATGCGCAATGAGCACCGTGAAATCGGGGACTGGTTGGAAGTTATTTATCGCAAGATACAGGCGCAGAATCCGGAGACCGAGCGGGAGGAACAGACTCTGCTGGATCTGCTGGACCGGCACAACATGTCGGAAGAGGAGGTGCTCTATCCGGAAATGGATCGCATGATCAGTGCGGATGAGCGCGAAACGGCGTTTCGCGCCATGCAGCAGATTGCCTAAGAGCATGATGCAGGGCGAGGAATGACGTTCATTGTGGCCGATAGGGGTGCTCGATGGTCTGGTCTCTTTATGGGGGTCTTCATCGCGGGGGTATGGATAGGGGGCAGCGAAGGAAGGTCGCGTGAGGCCGTATCGGTACCCGTTGCTGTGGACCAGACAATCAATCCTCACAGCGATGTGATCTTTCGAGCCACCGGTGCGAAAACTTGCCTGGATTGTCACCAGGCGGAACGAGACCAGAGCCTCAGTCCTTGGACGCTGGACAATGATCTGGTCAGAAATCTTCGGTCGAAGGCGAAGGGCATTCATGGTCCCGGGCGTTTTGCCGATTGTCTCCGTTGCCATGCGGGAGGGCGAAAGGGAGTGGAGAAATACTAGCGGGCTGCGGAGTGCCTAGGTTGCGCAGACCAGTGAACACAGAAGGACTTTCATGATGAGAATCTCCTACGTTGGTCTTGCCCTGCTGGGATTGGTTCTTTGTGACAGAGGCCTTGCGCAGGCTGGTCGGCAAACGCCTAATATAGCGGCGCCAGGGAAAGGCGATGTTGAGCGAGGTCGAACGGTCTTTAACGGGAAAGGCGTCTGTTACTACTGTCACGGGGTCGATGGGCACATCGACAAACGACCGGAACTTGCTGCCGACACAGCTGCACTGATTGCCCGCCTAAACCCTCCGCCGGCCGATCTCCGAAATTCGAACACGCTCCGTCTGAAAAATGACAAGCAGCGCGAGAAAGTTATTCGCGAGGGCCATCCCGGCACGGGTATGTTTCCCGATACGACGATGACGAATCAGGAACTAGCCTATACTCTGGGGTATCTGGCGGTCCTCAGGAAGGAAGGCGCTGCGGGATCAAAATAACGACGGAAAACGATATGGAGTGATGCCGATGAATAGATTGGTGATTTGCGCCCTCCTTTGTGTAGTCGTTCTTGAGGTCGCGGGAAACAGGATTGCGATCGGGGCGAGCGACGGTGGGCCGCAGAACGCGGATAAGATCGGATCGGGCGGGAGTGTGCCGATGCGGCCTGCGGGGGACAGCAGCAGAGGCGAGGGCCTCTACAATGCCAGTTGTATTGTCTGTCATAACTCCGGCGCCGCGGGTGGCATCGGTCCCAGATTGGCAGGCAATCCCGTCCTGTCGAACGAACAGGCTTTCTGGAAGGTCGTGTATGAAGGGCGGCATGTGATGCCGCCGTTGAAAGGCGCGATCACCGAACAGCAAATGGCCGACATTCAAACTTGGCTGAAGACGCTTCGGTGATGTCTCCAATCAAGCCTTCCAAGCTCTAAGCCTATCCATGATAATGCAGCGTGCCCTTCAGATAGCGCGAAGATCTGATTCCGGTCGAGTTTGCTAATCTCAGGAATTTCTTTGGCGAGCGTTGATATATGCACGAGCAACATTTCCACGCGCATTCTCTCCGGCTGCTGATTTGCCGCGGTAGCCTTGTCGTAATCGATGGTCGTTGATCCCTTCACCATCTCGGTTGCATCGCGATCGGTCAGCGGAGTGATGCGAACCAGCCAATGCTCTAAGGCATATCAGGCCGTTCTAACTCACGATTTCCGGTCGGGCGACACTTCTAATGTACGCCAGCACATCCAGCATCTGCTGATCCGTTAACTTGCCGCGAAAGCTATGCATCGGGCTGAAGAGCACGCCGTTGGATATGGTCACGAGTAATTCCCAATCCGTCTTGGTGCGAGAGGCCTGCGATTGCAGATTGGCGGGGCGGACGATGAGATCCTGGCTGTCCGGTCCCTTTCCATCCAGCTTGCTGCCATGGCAGCGCAGACATTGCTTCTCGTAAACGGCTTGGCCGGCTTCGGGATTGCCACGCGCGGTTTGCCCGGCTACCAAGGAGGATCCGAGGATGACGATACTGAGGGCGCAGATGACGGAAAAGGTTTTCATGTTGCTGCGGGCTCCTTTCATGAAACGTCGTTAGCGTATGACCAGGACGGAGCATCCGGCCCGGTGAACGATGCCGTGCGACACGCTGCCCAGAAGAAACCGGTCCACTCCCTGGCGGCCGTGCGACCCGACGATGATCAAATCGTGTCCGGCCGCCCCGGCACAGACGGCGGATACCGGATCGCCTGTCCGGACATCGGTGACGACCGTAAAGCGCGGACCGGCCAACGCCTGAGCGGTTTCGGCCACAATTTGCTCCGCCTGGCGCCTGTGCTCTTCGGACCAGGTTTGATACCCCGCCATAATCTCCGGCTGGACCATGGTCAGTGACGGCACGATCGACAGAATGGTCAGGGCCACTGGATTTCTGAAGGGGTGTGCCGTGAGCCAGGACTGGACACGGACGGCATCGTCGCGGCCCTCGATGGCCAGGAGCACGCGCGTGACGGGTTTGGCCTTCCCTTTGACGATGAGGGTCGGGACACGGGAGTGGAGCAGGACATGATGCGACACGCTACCTACGACCAGTTCTGCGAGGCGGGAGTGGTCATGAGTCCCGACGACGATGAGGTCGGCTTTGAGAGCGTTGGCGTTGTCGAGGATGAACGAGGCGGCGTGGTGCAGCTCGGACTTGGTCTTTACGGAGGGAATATCGGCGGGCAACACCGTTCGTCCGCGTTCGACGGCCTGGCGTCCGGCGTCGATCATCGCCCCGCGAAAGTCATCGTACCCTTGCAGATTGGCCGCTCCGGCCAACAGGGGAGATTGAAACATTCCCAGATCAACTCCGTGGACCAACAGGACTTCGTCCGGTTTATATAAGCGGCCCAGCTGCTCAACGGCTGCAAACGCTTCATCGGACCAATCGACACCTGCAACAACCTTCATAACTGCTCCCTATAGGACCTTCCCGGATGTGTGGTGGGATGCTAGGATTTCGTCCAGTTGACCCGGATAGGATCCTCTCCTTCGCCATAGTGGATATCCAGCTCACCATGATAGGCATGTTTCAATGCCTCGCCGATCTGCCTGGGCAAATGCGCATCCGTGGTCGAGACGACCAGACCGTCCGGCGTGGTTTTGATGCCCATGATGCGCGCGAGCGGGTGTTCTTTATTTTCTTTCATTTCGATATTCTTGATCACACCCAGCACCTGTTCCGACTGCTGGGAAGCAAAGGTACCTTTCAGCATGAGCACGCCCTTCGGGCGTTTGTCCTGCAGCCGGTGGCAGGCAGGACAAACCGTTTC
>CAZXNN010000106.1:0-9441 GCA_964641915.1 uncultured Nitrospira sp.
CGAACAAACGCGACGTCCCGTATCAGACACTGCTCAAGCTCTTCGTGCTCGAACGCGTCCAGGCCGAGTTGCATCACAAACCCGCCAAAGCTTCTTAGCAGGCTGCTGAGAAAGTTCGCCAGCGGCGTTCTCGCGGCGCTCAGAGGCTCGACGTACCCGACAGCGTACAATTCACCTCTTCGCTCGCTGCGACCTTGCCGGACGACCTTTCTGAGCGGCGTGCAGGCCAATCCGATTCCGCCGGTGAGCTCGAATGCCGCGCGTGTGCGGTATCGTCACTGAGTTGGACTACACACTCCGAGCGCGAGAAACGGGTTTGAAGGTGATGAGTGGGGCAGGGCAGCGCGCATGCTTCCTAGCACCGTGGCATGTTGTGCCGAGCTAGGATATCCAGCGTCAATTGGTCGGGCTTGCCGTCGAAGTACTTGAGCAGGGCATCTGTGAAGATTGTGTCGTCGGTGGTTGCCATCATAAACAAAGTCAGGCAGGACCGGAATTTCAGATTGTCGGGATAGCCGAAGATCTCTTCAGCGCTGCGGCCGTTCACATTCAGGGCAAGCTGCGTACATTCGCGGAGTCTGGGACCCAGCCTGCATTATTCATGAGAGTTCGTGACGAAACCGCCAAGACGCCACGCGAGACGGGCGCGCGGAGCTACGAAGGAAGGAGGCATACTTGAAACAGTATGTTGACTGACTGAGCGGCGAGCCCGCACGCCGTTAGGCTTGTCGTAGCGGCGTATCGGCGGTTGCAGTAGAAGTCTTCGTGAATATTGCAGGCCATGACAGGGTGTTGGAGATAGGCCGTGGCTTCGTCGAGTGAACCAATGGCGAACTGCTGCGCCATGCCACTATGGCCAAGCCCGGCGATCTGAGGAAAGATTAGCCAGACCCAGTGGCTGGACTTTCTCCCGGCACGCAGCTCTTCAAGGACAGTGTCATAGAGCGTTCTTGCGCGTCAAGAAAGCGTTGGAGATTGTAAACGTCGGACATGGGCAGTGCTCACCGAGACATTGATAAATGTCTTCCCGATGACTGAAGTCTACAGCAAGCTCGAAGACCTATCCATCATACTGGAGGAGATAAGGAAGTCTAGACTGATTCTGAGCTGAAAGATTTAGAATGCCCCTGTATTTCTGGCACGCAGGCAGAGATCATCAAATGATGCGAGTGTGGATTGAAGATTCCTCGAAGGAGTGTAGGTGCTGAAAGAAAAAGAGGGAGCAACGGACAAAAGCGTAAATAGTATTGGCTGGACCTTTACTTGGTAGTCAGTTTCATCCGAACGCTATTCTCGATCAATCTCATTGAACGTTGGTCCTTTCCCCTCAAGGCTTTCCGATAGGATTCAAATTGATTTCGGAACTTCACATGTAGCTTGGAAGGTATTGGTAGATCTAGAAGAGTCTCTTCGGTGAGATAAGCAGCGCCGGTTCCACGTTCAACCAAAGGAGCACCTTCATCGGAAGCTAATAGGACTCTTAGTGTGAAAAGTAATTTGTTAGAAGAAGATGAGTCCTTTGGCCTTATTAGGAAAATGCAGTCCGAACAAAGGTGGTTTATATGTCCTGAAATAGGGCCTAGGGATTTAATACACGCTCTTCCGACCCGCTTAACAAGTAAGTCTCCGGCTTTGATACATCTTTCTCCGCTAGAGCGGTTCAGGTCTTGCTTCCTATTCCCGGAGTCCCAAAATCCATTGTTCCAATCGCATGTATGAATTGCATTCTTCGGTCCTTGAGGGGATGGCTCGCTCCCACGATAAACCGAAGCAACGGTTTTCACATCTGTCCATCCAAGAGATGGAAATTCTGAACGGAGGCGCTGAAGCCAGATCATTGCGTGATTGAAAGAGTAGTCGAATCTTGTCTCTTTACCTAGGCTTGAGAGCGGTACTGTGAGCTTTTCTGGCTTGTAGAGGTCGTGGTTGCATAAAGTAAGGTTGCCTTGTGAAGCGCCCTTTTCAATCACGAATAAATAAACTCTAGCCTCAACGTTTTTGAAAGTAAAACGAGGTAGCTCATGTACAAAACGTACGAATCCAATAGAAAGGAGGTACTTCCGTATCCAATTTGTTGCACTAGATGAGACCACAGAGGATGGTACTATCGCCAGAAGCCTCCCTCCTGGTTTTAGCAGCTTAAGCCCCCTAACTACAAAAGCAACTTCAATGGGAACATATCCATCAGTTTTGCTCGTGCCACTACATGAATCGTCTAAGGATATCTTTACGAGCGAGTCTCTTCTTCCTTGGAAAGGAGGATTCATGATGATGCAGTCAAACAAGCCTGCACTATTGCTCGAGAACCTATCTGACCATTTGAGAAAGTCGTCTTCGACAAGTTGTAAGGTAGATCCAAACAATGGTTTTAGAGCTAATTCTACAGAGGAAAGTGCATTTGCATCGGAGTCGATGCAGACTATTTTCTTGGCAGATTTCTTTAAGCGTTCGATAAGAGGTTGAAGTAAGACACCGCTACCGACCGATGGTTCGAGTATTGAAGCCATACGACGTGGGGCATGACGTGCTAATGCGTGAGCTACGTCGAGAGGCGTAGCGTGATGGCTAGGGGTTTGGTTCATACTTTCACCTCATAGAGGTGCCACCTAGACACGTTGCTGCTTCGCCCAGGTTTTCTTTTTGGGTGATCGTATATGACTCGGACTTCAGGATGGCTAGAGATGAACAGTGCCGCTCCTATGCCATTTGGTTTTGTTCCCAGAGGGGCAACAAACATTTTTTCGCCTGGTCCCAACTCCGAATACACCTGACTGAGGACGTCATAAGCTGCTGCTGGATTTTCCGCCCCGCAGTAGTGAATTCCACCGCTGATGTTCTTGTCGCGAAGCACTCGTATATTGTTAGCAAATGCATCCATCTCCCAGCCAGGTCTGAACGCAGGAACTCCAAATACAACGCAACAGTTAGAGGGTTGAATCATTTGAAAATCCTCGAGAGCTCGGTCTAAACGACGAGCTTCATACCCAAGGAAAAATACACCCCTCTGTTGGACCCGGTCCCTCAACATCAATGTTGCGCCTGGAATAGCCTTGTAGCCAGGCACCTCATCTGAAAGATCAAAGTCCCTCTTATGTAGCACCTGAGCTCGTCGAGGACTGCTGTAATCGCCAGGCTCAACATATATTAATCTTATGGTGTCGAATCCCAATTCGATCAGCGTGCGGCAACTCATTAAGATTTCCACAAAGCCGAGAGTCGTTGTTTCAAGGACTACATTACGCCCTTTAAACTGCTCGAAGAATTGCCCAACATTATCTGCATTGTAATTGCCCTGATTAGTATGAAATTGGAAGTTCTCATCGTCATATTTCAATGAGGAAACAAGCGCTCCGTGCTGTGAAAGGAAGTTGCGAGCAGCTGTTCCTCGGTCATCGATACAATCGCCAATAATAGCAATGTCACATTTCTCCATGGCTAATTCAGTAGAGGTGTCTGCTTCCTGCATCTTAAATTGCACTGTTAGACACCTGATTCAAGATGGGAAAACAGCGTGGGTGACATGTCGGCAGGTTCGACAGCCCAAGTGTTGGCATATCGACGGAGTAGGTGGCTAACATCGTCATATGATCCTCTGATTAGGCATTGAGCATCATCTGTGGAAAGCTCTAACTTCCGCTTCTTTCTATAGCTAATGTGAAAGTATGGAGCATAAATAGGGTTGAGCACATACTCGATGTTCTCTGGCTGGAATTTACTTTTTATCTTTGTTCCTTTGTTCTCGAAAAGAACTGACCATTTGACCGCTTCCTCTAGAAATTCCTGATCAGCGGTAGTCAGCCCTGTCGTTCCTGAACCTATTGAGAAGTGAGACTGCTCTGATTCACTTTGCGTTGGTCGTTGATGCGCGAGTGCAAACAATGATCCGAGTCTCAATACGAACGTGTGGAGCTGGTTGCCATATCTTCCAAAGCTTCGTACCTCTCCAAGGAAAGCTGCGCTTGCTTGCCGTGCCGCCTCCGCCTGATATGTGTATAAGACTGAGTCGAAGGTGCTCGCGCCTGCTGACACTGCTCTGTTTAGAGACTTATGGCAAAGCTCAATGAAATGCCTGATGTTTCCTCTGGATAGCATGCAGAAGGTATTAAATCCTGCATAGAAAGGGCAGGCTCTGGAATGCGGTTCGTATAGCTGTAGAAGGCAGCCTATAAAATTATTGTGGATCCAATTCGTGTCACCTGTAAATCGGTTTTCTTTTGAATGCTCGAGGGAATCAAGTTGGGCCAAGATTTCAGTAGGGCTTTCGCTTTTCCTATACAGTAGTGCTGGAATAACTATCGATGCGCTGGGATGTTTTTCTCTGATGAATTTCTGAACTTTTAGATTGGATTGCTTGTGGGTAAGTCCAGATTGAATCTTGTCGCGAAGTTTTTGGAGTAGAGCCTTGTCGTCGAAAACAATCTGTGCCAGATCATCGCTCGAGACATCAGGTAGGAGCTTCTTCGCCGCATTAATAACTTTTTTTTGGTAGGTGCTGGCTTGTCGCTGCGCAAGTCCTTCTGGGTCATGGAGAGTTTCGACCGAAATTGGGGTGCTTTTGGCTCCAGCATTTTCAAAGGGTAGAAAGAGAATTTCTGCTGCGAAAAGTTCAAACTTTTCATCGAGGATATATTCTTCTAAATCATGCACTCGGAAATCATGAATGTCTGAAAGGGACTCATCTCCCGTAGTTCGCCTAGTCTCAAACGCGTGCCTTTTCATAGCCACATTAAAGATAAGCGGACTTTCGCTATGTTTAAGATAAGTATTTATGAGCTCTTGCTGATAAGCACAAAGATTCTCGTACTCATCAATATATACTTGGAAGGTAGCATCTTTAATTATGCTTATTTGAGACCGAACTTCTTTGATGAGGGCTAGTACAAATTTGTTACCAGGGAGGAATGATGGCTCCTTTGCCTTCCGTACATCATTAACCCAACTTTCAAATTCCCATAGGCGCCGCTCAAGATCGTCCCTCAGCTTGTTTGTTGAGCTAGGTAGATCAGGTGAAAAGGCTTGGAGGCGCTCGAAGCTACATTCCATCACTTCTTTTCGGTTAACTAAGTTTGAGTTGCTCGTGGCGATAGAGTCTAGGCTGGATAAAACCTCAATTCCTAATGCCAAAGCGAGCATGTGATTAAATGCGGCTCTCCAGGTATCTTCAGGTATTTCTCGCTTGATCATTGCGCTCGCAAATTGAGTGTCAGCTCGCCAATAGAGGCCGATATTATTGAACGTTGATTCAGGAATAGAGGGACGGAATTGCGAGAGCATGCTTCTGTGAGAGAGGTATCGTAGGAGCATGGTCTTTCCGCAGCCACGTCCACCGATAATCAAGTTTGGTTTTCGTGCCGTGTGAAGATCGAGGCGCTTGAAAAATGGAGGAATTACATAATGTTTCCAAACATCGTAACCAAGTTCTTCGGCTCTATTTTTCGATAAGACGGTGCGGAAAATTTCAGACTCATTCATGGCTTACCTGTGAAATAGGGGATTCCATTGCGAGCTTTTGTTCCACCATAATATGGGCAGACAGTTGTCCGGTGCAGCATGGGAGAAGAAGTAAGCGAGTTCAAGTTCTCCATATCCCTTTCGATAAACGTCCTCGATGATAAGGTTCTTTTTCTTTAGTAATTCGTTATAGAATCTTTTTGCGCTAGCGGGGGAATTGATACCGTCTTTAAAGCATTGGCTTTCTGGGCTGAATAGGCAATGACTATTGTCGAGAGTTTCAACTGGCTTCACATGGAGTGATGGAAACAGGCTCTTCAGGTAACTAATTCCTGTCTGGTGCCCAGCTAATGGGAGGTAAGCCATATAAACTTGGCTTTGATATGTCTCCAATTGTTCTTCTACGAAGAATTCTTCGAACTGAGATCCCGTTCCCAGAAAGTCATCGATGAAAAGAAAGGTTTTGACTCCATCTATAATGCAGGCTTCTATCTCTGATGCCTGTGCCATCCATTTTACGTTTATCTGAAGCTTACGCTTCATGAGCCGCAAGATAATATGCGTACTCTTGGTAGGGTCATCTCTCCTCTTTCGAACAGCGATTAGCCGTATTTTAGGGTCCTGGATTTCCTTTTGGTTTAGTGTATTCTGCCAGTCAATATTCCCCCCAATTGGTGGGTCGGTTTGACGAGCTAAATCCGGCAGGACTCGTTGGTAAAGCTGCTTGATTAGGGCAATAGTCTGATTCTCGGATCTGTATATCAGGGAGTCGAGTACGCATGCTGCAAAATATCTTTCTTCATCTGTTACGAAATTGGCCACCCAACGGCGGAAGTCTGAAATGTGTAGTCCTAGCCAAATCTGACGATCAATGAGATCGCGACATCTTGTTAGGATGTCATCCACGTAAGTTTGAGCCTGTGTTGGTAATTGGAAGTCGTCAACATTCTGGCTCAAGAATTTCTCCTGGCAAGTGGCAGTAGATGTGGAGTATCTCTATATTTGAATAGACTGATTGAAAAACATGAGGATTGTAGCCCATGGACGACCAAAAGATCCTCCTGAAAATTAAGCTCATGAAGCCTACAGCTCATCTTCCCAAGAGGGCAACAGAAGGGGCGGCTGGATATGACCTAACCGCGGCTGAATCTGTGATCGTGCCAGCTGCTAACCTTACTGGCAGCAAAGTCTCTATTGGAAGAGCTCTCGTATCACTTGGCTTTTCCATTGCTGTGCCGAGAAATTTTGTTGGCAGAATTGGATCTCGTTCAGGTCTCTCTGTAAAGAATAATATCGAGGTGGGGGCTGGTTGGATAGATTCAGATTACAGAGGGGAAGTATTTGTCGAGTTGAAAAACCTCAGTTCACAAGACTTTGTTGTAGATGTGGGCATGCGAGTCGCTCAGCTATTTCTTATACCAGTGGGTGCGTTTGATCTTGCCTCCGTGAATGAATTGCCTCCATCCGAACGAGGTCAAAATGGCTTTGGTTCTACCGGAGTATGAGAGTAATGCTCAAATTAGTAACATAGTGGTCCGAGAATGGTGGTGGGAACATTGATTAACTTGAGCGGGGAATACTGAGGAGGAGGGCTTGACCCAATAAGATAGGCTCCAGTGTTGGGACTGGGACACTTCAGCTTACGAATCCGTTGAGGTGGCTAACCGTTCATTCCGTTCAGCCAGTGGGGTTGTGGGGATGTCCTGATTGAAGGCCGCCGGCAGGATTTCTTCAATCCACTCCACCGGAATGCCCGTGAGCTCGTCGCGCACTCTGGCCATCTCATCCCCTTGGAAGCGCCCCCTTACATTTGGCCCGATGACCCTGCTATGGTGCGGTCATGTCTACAAATGCTCCTATCGTGTCAATTACTGTGAATTGTGCGAATGGCCAGTGCGGAAGGGAGCTCGACTCTCAGCGCAACCAGGGCTATCCCGATTCGACCGTGCCGCCTGGGTACATCCACAAGCTCTACGATCCGGCTCTTCCGCCATTCCAAGTCGTGTGTATGAAATGCGGACACTACTCGCTCCGCTATCAACGGCCCCGGCCTGACTAATCGACGCTGACCCTTTCAGAATGTGGCGGGGGCTGCTCCTCGGCGCTCGCAGTTCTCCCACGCCTCCAGAATCTGGTACAGTTGGCCGCCATGACGTTCACTGTCCGATCTCTCTTCGTTCTTCTTCTCTTTGTCCTATCCAGCGTACTGATCTTTCCGGCTGCGACCGTTCTTGCCCTTGATCGTGACATCCCAGCCATTGTTCCGGCTCCGCAGACTGCTGATTGGTGGATGCCTAAGCATGAGCGCAACGTGGCGCGCGTGCGACAGGGGCCGGTCGATCTGCTCATGATCGGCGATTCCATCACGCAGGGGTGGGGCGATGAGGGGCGGCGGGTGTGGGAGCGCTATTATGCCCATCGCCGGGCGGTGAATCTGGGATTCAACAGCGACCGGACTGAGCAGGTGTTGTGGCGGCTCCAGCATGGCGAGATTGACGGCATCCATCCGAAAGCCGCGGTGGTGATGATCGGCACGAATAACTCGGGGACGAGAAAAGACCCGCCGGAGGAGACGGCTGCCGGGGTGGAGGCGATTCTGAGATTGTTGCGAACGAAGCTGCCGGAGACGAAGATTCTCCTGCTCGGCATCTTTCCGCGAGGCGCTTCCGCGAGTGATGCCATTCGGCTGGTGAACGGATCGATCAATGATCGTCTCCGTGGATTCGCCGACGGTCAGCGCCTGTTCTATCTGGATCTTGGGCACCTGTTTCTGGATCGTGACGGACGACTGAAGCGAGACCTCATGCCGGACCTGCTTCATCCCAATGAACAAGGCTATCGCCTGTGGGCTGAAGGCATGGAACCTCAGCTCAAGGCGTTGCTGGGAGAGTGAGGGGAGTGGGCGCGTGAAGGATCTGACTATGCGAGAAGGATCAGTTGGACTTACGCCGCAGCTTTCTTGACCCGGACTTCAGCCCGATGACCGGTCGCTGCAAGGACTCGAATCAGCACATCAGTCGAGACTCCGTGAGTATTCCCATTTGCAATCGCTGTCACCCGCGTTCGTGATGTCCCGGCACTCTTGGCAATCGCTGCATGGGTCAGCCGACCTGCTTGAATGATTTTGGCGAGGGCGACGGTGAGTTCCGACCGAAATTCCATTTCAGCTGTGTCCGCTGCTGACAAACCCAGAGCCTGCCCCAGGTCTTCTGCTGTCCGTACCGTCACCCGTTTGCCGATTCTAGTCGTTGCCATCTACCATCTCCTGTAAACGCCGTTGGCCGAGTGCAATTTCGTGGGCCGGTGTCTTCTGCGTCTTTTTCTGAAACCCGTGAAACACCAGAATCGAGTCAGCCAGTTTGACGAAGTAGAAAACTCGCACCGTCGTTGTCGCGCTTCGCACTCTGAGCTCATGCGTTCCTGATGCGACAGAAGGCATCGGTCTGCTGAGCGGGAGGCCTATGCTGATGCCTTTCTGCAGGTCCCGGAGCGCTTCACCTATCTCCCGCTTGAGTAATGGCGACTGGTCACGGATAAATGCCAGGGCTTTCGGGTGAAAGGTGATCGACTTCACAGGTGCAGTATGTCTCAGAATTGGGACATTGGCAAGAGGGCTGCACAATCATCGGAGAGGTTGCCTGTAGAGGAAGGCACGAACGGAAGGAGGGGCCCCGGCGTTCAGCCGAGGCCCCTTAAAGTTACGAGACCGTTGAAGTAGCGAGTGGTTCATCCCGTTCAGCCGGTGGGGCTGCGGGGATATCCTGATTGAAGGCCGCCGGCAGAACTTCTTCGATCCGTTCCACAGGGATGAACGTGAGCTGGTCGCGCACTTCCTGTGGGACTTCTTTCAGATCCCGCTCGTTGGCCTTCGGCAGAATGATCCGCTTGATGCCCGCGCGGTGGGCCGCCAGGACTTTCTCCTTGATCCCGCCGACCGGCAGCACCAACCCACTCAAGCTGATTTCTCCCGTCATGGCCGTATCGCTCCGG
>CAZXNN010000107.1:0-9383 GCA_964641915.1 uncultured Nitrospira sp.
CGGGGAGTTGAGCGAGTTCCGGGGTGAGTTGCAGATAGCGGATGACGTTAAGGGCATCGACGACCATGACGGTTCTCGCCAGGATATGGGGGTCGCGCAGAAAGAGGCCATGGATTCTCCCGAAATCGGCACCGCGATAGTCGGAGAGAAACGTGATGTTGCGAATCTTGGCCTCCTCCGCAAAGCGCTTTTGGGCGAACGGGGTGTCGATGCTCACGGTGATGAGCTCGACCATCTTATCCAGGCCGTGATTCTTTTCGCTCAGTTGATGGGTTTGCTGCTCGCAGACCTTGGTGTCGAGGGAGGGGACGACACTGATGATCCGGACTTTGCCGGATCCGGCGGTATGGGCGATGTTGACCAAGGCGAGGTCCCGATCGGTCAGTTTCACCTCACGCAGGTGATCCCCAACTTTCACGCCGGTGCCGGACAACATTAAGGGGCTGCCTTTGAAGAGGACAGAATGGCCCTCCCCGGCGACGACACTGCCGTCGGCCACGGGCAAATTCTTGTAGGGGAATCCTGAGTCCAGAAGCCGACCGGAATTCCCGCAACCGGTGAGTCCGCTGGTGAGGAGCAAGCTGATCATGAGAACCTGAAAGCCGCGTCTTGTCATCATGCACTCCACGGTTGGGTAAGAGGATTCTGTCGAAAGTATAGCGTGCGGACGTCGGGCGCTCAAGGTTGGAGGAATGACTGGAGCTGTGCATTCACGAGCTCCGGTTGTTCCCACTGAGGAATATGACCGGCCCGTGGAATCGCAGCAAATGCAGATTTCGGGATGAGCTCATGCAGGAGTATTCCCGCCTTGATGGGGAATACCCGGTCCTCCTCACCCCAGAGAATCAAGGTGGGATGGGTAATCGTCTTGATGCGCGGGGCATAGCGCTCTTCCCATGCCGGCAGATTGTCACCCACCGTCATGAGGGGCTTGATCAGTCCCGGCCGTTGGCGATTTCTGTTCGATCGTTCGAGGACCGCAGGCGTGAGCAGGGTGTGGTCATAGACGATCTCTTTGAGAATTTTGTCGACCATGAGGCCGCCGAACAGCCAGTTTCCGAACGAGACAAGCCAGGACGGTGTACTGGTGGTAAGGGCGCGTTTGATCGAGGGATTGGTCAAATGTTCCATGACCTGTGGCGGGAGTCCGCTGATCAGCACAAGATTCGACACACGGTCCGGGTGGTCCAACGCCATGCCGATGGCGAGTCCTGCTCCCATGGAATTACCTGCCAGCGAGGCCTGAGGAATTTGCAGGGCATCCAGGAATCCAACCAGAAATTGCAGCATTTCTTCCGGTGTGTAGGCGATGTCCGGTTTGTCGGAGAGGCCTGATCCCGGGAGATCCGGCGTAATGACTCGAAAGTGTCGTTCGAGCGCTGCCTGCTGATGTTCCCATTGCCACATCGATCCGCCGAATCCGTGGATCAAGACCACCGCCGGGCCGGCGCCTCTGTCGAGGTAGGCGACGCGCTGGCCATTGACGGTGACGCTGTTGACTGGCAGATGTTCGACGGTATCGAACCAGAGGGGCAAGGTATCAGGTGTGGTGCAGGATGCAGCGAGCATGCAGAAAATTCCACCGAGGATGATTCGAAGGAAGGCCTGCACAGACGACTCTGGGCGTGAGTGGCGCGTGACGATTTATTCCAACTGGATGACGGTTTCGTCGGTTTTGACGTTTTCGCCTTCCGCTGCGAGGATGGCCGACACCTTGCCGTCGATCGGGGCGGGAACCCGGCTCTCCATTTTCATGGCTTCGATGATCAGCAGCGGGTCGCCGGCTTTTACGCGATCGTCTTTCGCGACCAGGATTTTCACGACACGACCCGGCATCGGCGGAGCGACATCCCCAGGCTTGGACGGGCGCGGCCGCTTAGGTTTCGATCCCGTCCCGGTGTCAGGCGCCTCCGGGACGCCGGCGAGCACTTCCTGGATCGGCTCCAGCGACACTTCTTCCAGCTTGTCATTCACGCGGATGTAGTAGGGCTTCCGTCCGTCCACCTTGCGGCCTGAGCCGGAGAGTTTCACATGGTAACTCTCGCCGTGGACGGTGATGTTGAATTCCACCGGTGCCAGGTGGAGCTCGCCTGCGACGGCGGGACCTTTGGCCATGGTGGCTTCCAGTGGATCCGGGGTCAGCTCGCCCTTTTCGCGGGCCTCGAAAAAATCACGCGCGATGGCCGGGAAGAGCACAAACGAGAGCTGATCTTCCACTGACTCGGCTGAGACCGGCATCTCTTTCTTGCTGGCTTCCAATTCGGGCTCCAGCCGGTCGGCGGGCCTGGTCTTGATGGGCTCTTCATCGCCGATGGCCCGGGTCTGGATGTCACGATCGACCTGTCCAGGAGCGCGGCCATAGAGTCCGAGAAAGTAATTCTTCGTTTCGGTCGTGATGACTTTGTAGCGCTCGCCGGTCAGCACGTTCAGCGTGGCTTGCGTGCCGACGATTTGGCTGGTTGGCGTGACCAGTGGCGGATAGCCCATGTCTTTTCTGACGCGCGGGACTTCATCGAGCACTTCTTTCATGCGATCCAGCGCATCCTGTTCCGTCAATTGGGCCGCCAGGTTCGACAGCATGCCGCCGGGAATCTGCGACGTCAGGATTTCGGCATCGACCCCGGTGAAATCGCTTTCGAACTGGCGATATTTGCGGCGCACGGTCCTGAAATGTTCGGTGATCGGCAGGAAGGTGGCCAGGTCCAGTCCGGTGTCGTACGGCGTATTTTTAAGCGATGCGACCAGCGTTTCCGTTGCCGGGTGCGACGTTCCACCGGCCAGCGGAGACATGGCGGTGTCGAGCATATCGAGCCCGCCGAGGATCGCCATGAGGGCGGACATGGAGGACATGCCGGAGGTGTAGTGGGAGTGCAAATGAATCGGGACTTTCACGGCGCTCTTCAAGCGCTTGATGAGGTGATAGGCCTCCATCGGCTCCAGTAGGCCGGCCATGTCTTTGACACACAGCGTATCGGTGCCAAGGTCTTCCAACTGTTTGGCCATGCTCACGAACCGGTCGACGGTATGGACCGGGCTGACGGTGTATGAAATGGCTGCCTCGACGTGCTTGCCGCAGGCTTTGACCTCGCGAATGGCGCGGTCCATGTTGCGGACGTCGTTCAGGGCGTCGAAGATGCGGAAGACGTCGATGCCGTTGGCTGCGGATCGCTCGATGAATCGCTCCAGGACGTCGTCGGCATAATGGCGGTAGCCGACGAGGTTCTGCCCACGCAATAACATCTGCAATCGGGTATTGGGCATCGCGGCACGGAGCGCGCGAAGCCGTTCCCAGGGATCTTCCTTCAAGAAGCGCAAACAGGTATCGAATGTGGCGCCGCCCCACACTTCGAGCGACCAATAGCCGACGGCATCTAGCTTTTGCGCGATCGGCAGCATGTCCTCGGTGCGCATGCGCGTGGCGAGGAGGGATTGATGCCCGTCGCGCAGGGCGACATCGGTGATCAGGACCTTGTGTCCGGGGGAGGGCTGAAGTTGAACCTCGGCCGGTTTGGCTGTCTTCGTCCGCGAGGTGCGCACGGCCGGTCCGCGAACGGGCTTCTTGATCGCTGCTTTCTTTGACTTTGCTGGTTTTCGTGCCGCCATCGTCGTTGCGTGCCCTTAATAGGTGTGGTGCGTGTGGTGTCAGGTGGTTTCGGCCAACCCGGCTATAGGCCTTCGTAGGCGGCGATAGCCGCCGCGATGGCCAGAACCAGGTCTTCCGGCTGTTCCACGTCGTCGTAGTTGAAGAGGTCCGGATGCGTATCAAGATAGGAGGTATCGAACCGTCCGGCCCGGAAGTCCTGATCCTGCATAATCGCCTTCATAAAGGGGATCGTGGTCTTGACGCCTCGCAGCACATATTCCTCCAGAGACCTGCGCATACGACTGACGGTTTCTTCCCACGTCCGTCCGCGGACGGTCAACTTCGCCAGTAGCGCGTCGTAGTAGGGCGAAACGGTGTAGTCCTTGTATACGGCGCCGTCGATGCGGACGCCGATGCCGCCGGGCGACAGATAGGCGGTAATGGTGCCGGTGCAGGGCCTGAAGTTATTGCGCGGGTCTTCGGCGTTGATGCGGCACTGAATGGAGAAGCCTTGCAACGTGACATCCGACTGCTGGATCTCCAGCGGCTTCCCGGCGGCGATCGAGATCTGATTGCGCACGATGTCGATGGCGGTGATCTGTTCGGTCACCGTATGTTCGACCTGAATGCGCGGGTTCATCTCCATGAAGTAGTACCGGCCGTCTTGATCGAGCAGGAACTCGACGGTGCCGGCATTGTCGTAGGACACGGCTTTGGCGATCTGGATGGCGGAGGCGCCCATCTCGGCTCGCAGGCGCGGGGTCAGGATCAGCGACGGCGCGATTTCAATCAGCTTCTGATGGCGGCGTTGGATGGAGCAGTCCCGTTCGCCCAGGTGAATCGTATTGCCGTGTTTGTCCGCGAGGATCTGGAATTCGATGTGATGGGGGCGCTCGACGTATTTTTCGATGAAGACAGCGCCGTCGCCGAAAGCGGCCAATGCCTCGCGGGAGGCGACTTCCATATTTTCGCGCAGCTCGGCATCCGTCCGGACGACGCGGAGTCCGCGTCCGCCGCCGCCGGCGCTGGCTTTGATCATGACCGGATAGCCGACTTCTTGGGAGAAGGCCAGGGCTTCTTTGATGTCCGTGACGCCACCTTCGGTGCCGGGAACAACCGGCACGCCGATTTCTTTCGCAAGGTCGCGGGCTTTGATTTTGCTGCCCATGGCGTTGATGGCGGAGGGTGAGGGACCGATGAAGGTGATTCCCGACGCCTGGCACAGCTCGGCAAACTCCGCGTTTTCAGAAAGAAAGCCGTATCCGGGATGGATGGCGTCCGCTCCGATCCTGAGAGCTAGATCGACGATCTGTTGCTTGTCGAGGAAGCCCTTCACGGGGCCGGGACCGACCAGGTAGGCTTCATCGGCCTTTTTGACGTAGATGCCGGTCGAATCGGCTTCGGAATAGATGGCGGCCGTAGCAATATTCAGCTCGCGGCAGGCGCGGATGATACGCATGGCGATTTCGCCGCGATTCGCGACTAGAATTTTCTTAAACATACGAGAATCGACCTGACTCACAGCAGACCCCGCACACGGCCAAATCCGGCGCAAGGGAGCGCGTAACCTAGCATAGAGTCAAAAGTCCTGTCGAGGGATTGGGGGCCGGGTAGAGGAGATGGAATCAGGGCTATTCGGGGAGAGATTCTCTCTCTCTCCCCGAATAGATATCGTCGTGAACGGGTTACTTGGCCTGGACTAAGAACCCTTTGGACCGGGCGTTGCCGCCACCGGCAACGACGTCGATGAACGACATTCCGGCACGGACATCCGGCACGGTCGCTTCGATCGTCGTGTCGTTGACGAAGGTGTAGTCGATCTTGGTCGGGCCGGCTGCGCTGAAAGCTACGCCCCGGAAGCATTCTTTGCTTCCGAAATTCTCGCCCGTGATTGTCACTTTCTGGCCGGGTTTGGCTTCATCCGGCTGGACTTTAAAGATCTTCGGCCGCTTGCTTCGATCGCAGACCGGGTCTTGCTCCACTTTCTCGGAGCCTGATCCCTTGATGGACTCCGTGCCGTAGAGCGTAAATCCCGCGCCATCGACAAAGGCGCCGTTATTCTCCTCAGCCCGGGCCTGAGTCGGCGGCAGCGGAAGCAGGAAGAACGAACTGACGAGCATGAAAAGAGCGAATAAAGAACGAGACTGCATGCTGACCTCCTTGATGAAGATCTAGTGATTCGACATCGGCACGTACGTTTCAGCAATGATCGCTTGACCGGGGGCGGACAGCGCAAACTGCGCAAAGGCCTCGACGAGAGGATTCGCGTCTTTCTTGGAGAGCAGCATGATCGGCCGGCGCAGCGGGTAGCGGCCATCTTTGACGGTCGGCGCTTCCGGCTCGATCTTATCGACCGGGAGCAGGCGCACGGCAACCCCCGTAGAGACGACTGAGAGGCCGGTGCTCAGTGAAATATAGGTGACGGCGGAGAGCGGCGGGAGTGTGCCGACCACTGTCTTCACAGCTTTATCATCATGGCCGATGATTTTGGCGGTCTCCGGGATCTTTCCTGCAATGCCTAGTTGTGACTCAAACGCCTCGCGGATATTCTGATTGCGCGGGCGGTCGATCAGGAGGATTCGCGTGTCCGGCCCGCCGACGTCGGCCCAGGTCGTGAATTTCCCGGAAAAGAGCTCAGCGACCTGCTGCTTGGTGATTTCTTTTGTGAAATTGGAGAGGTGAACGAGGATGCCGATCCCGTCCCATCCAATCTGTTTGCCGGCCAGTGTTGGATCCTCCGATCCTGTGATCGCGATATGGGCCAGTCCGGACTTCACCATGTCGACTGGCTTGGAGTTATCTTCCCACAGGAGATCGACGTAGGCACGGGGGTTCGCTTTTTCAAAGGCGTGCGCCAGTGTTTCAATGGTGGTGTTCTCCGGCCCGTTGCCGGCGATCACCAGACTTCCCGCCACTTCTGCATGGGACAGGGAAGAGAAGCCCACGAGAGCTACGATGCTTACCCAACAGGCACACAGCAGTCTGACGATCATGCCAGCTCCCTTGTGGTCGAGATGTGACTGAGTCGATATGAGTGCCACCCGGTGGTCATGTGCTAGGAGTCTGCTCCTGGGCCCGATCCTGGATCGGAGGTCGACGCGGCATTGGGCTGGGGAACGTTGCGCTTGGCGTTCAAGGGGGGGAGTTTGGCGAATCGGTCCATGCGCTCGTTGAGCATCGAACCGGCCTTCATTTCTGCGAAGCCCGGTTTGTGATCGCCTTTGACGGTTGAGGCAAAGGAGGAGAGGAGCCGCGTGGCGTCCTGGGCCTGGCAGAACGGACATTCGGTATCTTCCGGTCGCGCATGGACGGACTGCGTCGCTTCGAATGCTTTTGAGCATTGCCCACACCGATATTCATAGACAGGCATGATCGAATTCCCTTTCTCTTGGCCGATCCGCTCCGGGGGCTGCTTTAACACGGATGAATCCCGGCAAATACCCCATCGGTGCCCTTGACCGGCCGACAAACTTTGCCTTATTGTACACAACCATGTAGTTGAACTGCCAGAGTGAATCAGAGGAGGCTGTCGATGTCGGTGCTGATCAGAAAGTACAAAGGGAATAATGGGATGATGCAGGAAGAGCGCATCGATGACGAGGATCGCATTGAGCGGTATATGCGGCTCTTCGACAAGGACGATGTGAAGAAGTTGGAGACCGGAGTCAAGGTCGTCATCGAAAAAGACGAGTGGATTCTCGTTCCGTAATTCGATTGTCGGGCTGGGTCATCGGTACAGTGACTCGGTGATCCTGTCCGGCACTCCCTTTCCAGTGCAGATTGGCCATCATGATTTATTGGGTCCATATCGCTCGCTCCATCGATCGCGTGACACTTCACAAAGAGCGGTGCTCGGAAGTTCCCGCAAACGTCTTTTCCAGTGACTTTTGGGAGGGCGGGTGGTTCGATTACCCCGATAAAGATCGAGCCCTTCGTGCCATGGAGCAGGCCGGGACGAACGTGCAGCGGCGCTGTGCGTTGTGTCGACCGTAACTGGCAGTGCCGAGTTCTGAGGGCTCGGTCCTGAGTGGTTTTCCGAGATTCAGCCCAGCACTCAGCACCCAAGTCTCAGCGTTCTTTCAATCCCATGCCAAGATTTGCGTTACTTCTGACCACTCTCATTTGGGGAGCGACCTTTCCTGCGACGAAAGCGGCGCTCGACCAAATTCCCCCCTTGTCGTTCCTTTTCTTGAGGTTTCTCCTCGGGGCGGTCCTAGTGGGGCTTTGCCTGGTTCTCATGGCTCGCCCGGTCTCGATGGACCGGGCGGTCCTCAGAGCCAGTGCGATCGCGACCGGATGGCTCTTCCTTGGCTATGTGCTGCAAACCGTGGGGCTCGGGTATACCACCGCGTCTAATTCTGCCTTTATCACGACGCTCTACGTCGTGTTCGTTCCGCTCATCTTGCGGCGCTTCGGCCCGCGATCGTGGATTGCGGCTGGGATCGCGACCGTCGGGTTGTGGTGTTTGGTTAAGCCGACTACGATCGTCAATCTCGGAGACCTGCTCACACTCGGGTGTGCCCTGGCATTTGCTGCCCACATGGCGTGTCTGGAGCGGTACACGCGAGAGTTGGATGCGACGTCGTTGTTTGTCTGGCAGTTGGTCGCCATGTCCGGACTCATGTTGGTGGCCATGGCCTGGGAGCATCCGACGTTACGCGCGTTTGAGCCCACGACGGTGTTGTTGATCGGCCTCGCGGTCACCGGAGTTTTGGCGACGGTGGCCTTTGCCGTACAGATGTGGGCGCAGCAGTTGCTCCCTGCGCAGCAGGTGGCGCTTATTTTTTCCCTTGAGCCGGCCTACGCGGCCTGGCTGGCGTGGTATTTTCTGGGGGAATCGCTCGACTGGCTGGGGTGGATCGGGAGCGGATTGATTTTGATCGCGGTAATTATTGGTTCGCTGGGGGTAACCGTAGCTGAAGCCGATCGCCCGCTTCGAACCTCACTGGAAGCGTAATGAAAGGGTTGTAACGTGGCGCAAAAATTCGGGAATAGCCGGTGGGTGCAGGAAGGATTTTTGGACAATCGAGTCGAGGGGACGGTCGTCGGCTCCATTACCTTTGCCGTGATCGGGCCAGTCGATGTCTATTTGCGTGGAAATTTTAAAGGTGAGATTGCCGGGCAGCTAATTCAGTTTCGTAACCGGCACTTTGAAGACGATGATGTGGCTGGGCAGGTCATCGGTGACATGGAAAATCCGCAGATCGGCGATGTGAATCTCATGTCTTTCGATCCGCATCCCAATCTGGTGCCGCATCCCTACATCGAGTGGTTCTCTCTGCGGAAGAATCACTATCGCTTCGAGTTGGAGCCGGACGATGCGTGGATGGTAAAAGGGGATGCTGCGTTACCCTTTGACGCACAGAGCCAGCGCATACGAGCCTCCCTCGCCGGCCATGTGACAGCGAAGTCCGCACCGGAGGAATCCGACTGGGTCTAACTGGAGAAAGCGCGCTCTCGAATCAGGCGTTGAGCGTGTCCTGTTTGCTTTTCCCTTCCCGCACGTAGTCCGGCACATCGCGAATGTCCCACACCAGTCCGACTTTCTCCATCATCTTCAGGCAGTAGTAGGTCATGTCGACTTCCCACCAATAGAACCCCTGCCTCGTTGAGGCGGGGTAGTAGTGGTGGTTATTGTGCCAGCCTTCGCCCATCGTAATGAGGGCGAGGATGAAATTGTTCCGGCTATCGTCGCCGGTTACATATCGCTGCGAGCCATAGACGTGAGACAGCGAATTAATCGTGCAGGTGCCATGGATGAGCGCGACAGTTGAGACGAAGAATCCCCAGATCAACATCT
>CAZXNN010000108.1:0-9376 GCA_964641915.1 uncultured Nitrospira sp.
CAACGGGTCGGCCTGGCGCGCGCGTTCTCGATCGAACCGAAAGTGTTGTTGCTGGATGAGCCCTTTGCGCAGATCGATGCGCTGACGAGGGGGGTCATTCAGGAGGAGTTGATTCAGATGTGGAATGCCTCACGGAATACCGTGTTCATGGTCACGCATGATGTGGATGAAGCGATTTTGTTATCCGACCGCATCCTGTTAATGACGAACGGACCTTCGGCGCGCGTCGGTGAGATCGTCGAGGTCTCGATTCCTCGGCCGCGCTCGCGTGAATCCGTCATCGAACATCCGCACTACTATAAGATCCGCAACCATGTTATTCATTTTCTCGTTCGCCATGCGGCGCATGTCGGGCGCGGGAGCGGGGAGGCCGGTGCCGGCGGGAGCGGAGACGCACCGGTGTTGGTGAAGTTTTCGTGACAAATCCAGAATAAGAAGAAGCGCATCACGCGGGTATCCCACAAACCAGAAGGAGGAAAGAGATGGAAAAGGACGAGATTCGAAAGGCGATCAAGGAAAAGCGGTTGGCCAAGAAGGTGACGATTGCCGAGGTCGCCAAAACGGTGGGAAAGAATCCGACTTTTGTCGGGGCGGCGTTGAACGGAAATCATAAATTCACAGCCGATGAAGCAAAGAAAATCGGCGACTTGATCGGCCTCGAGGCCGAGCTGACCGCGTCGCTCAGCAAGTTCCCGGTACGCACGGATTTCCCCAATGCCACAGACCCGTTCAAGTACCGTCTGTTGGAGATTATCGGAGTCTACGGGGATTCGATGCGTGAGCAGGCGAACGAGATGTTCGGCGACGGGATCATGAGCGCGATTGACTATACGATGGAGATGGAAAAGGTGACGGGCAGTCAGGGCGAGGCCCGCTGCAAGATTACGTTGAACGGGAAGTGGCTCGAATATAAGACGTTCTAGCGGCCGCCTGAGAGTGGGTCTGGTGCGGGAACAACGACGTTCCTGCCTGGTCGAAACAGCGAGCGCAGGAAAGCGGACAACGGCGTCCGTCTCCTATTCGGGAAGACGGGCGCCATTGTGCGTTTATGATTCAGTGACGATCAAGGAGGAGTCGATGTATACGGCGGACCATGAGCGGATTGCATCGTTGGCGGCGAAGAAACATCGGTTCCTGGAGGTCTCGCTGTCGCGCTACCTCATACTCGCGGCTCTGGCTGGAGTCTATGTGGGATTCGGCATCGCGTTGATTTTCAGCCTCGGCGGCCCGTTGGCCACGTCAGGATCGCCGATGCTGAAGCTGGTGATGGGTGTGTCCTTCGGGATCGCCCTGATGTTGGTAATCTTTGCCGGATCGGAATTGTTTACCGGCAATAACATGACCGGAGTCATCGGCGGGCTGTCGCGCAGCCTCACCTGGGGCCAAGTGGTGCAGCTCAACGTCTGGTCCTGGTTCGGCAACCTCGTCGGCTCTCTGGCGCTGGCCTGGTTGGTCGTCCAATCGGGCGTCCTGTCCAAGGGGCCGCAGGCCGACCTGATTGGAAACGTGGCGGCCATGAAAATGTCGCTGCCGGCGTGGGAACTGTTCCTCCGGGGTCTTCTGTGCAATTGGCTTGTCTGCCTGGCGGTGTGGACATCGGGGCGGACGACGAACGATGCGGCCAAGATCATGCTGATCTTCTGGTGCCTGTTTGCTTTCATCGGCACCGGGTTCGAGCATAGTGTCGCCAATCAATCGTTCCTCGGCATGGCGCTGTTTCTTCCCCATGGGGAGGCCGTGAGCTGGCCGGGCTATTGGTACAACCAGTTCTATGTTGTATTGGGAAACATCGTCGGCGGTGGGCTGTTCGTCGGTGGTCTGTATTGGCTCGCGAGTCCCTATACCGTCGCCTGTATTGAGCCAAGGGAATTGCCGCGGGCCGTTCCGGCAAGGGAAGCCTGCTGAACCTACGATTTAAAAAGAGGGGAGGGCGCCATGGCGACGTCGCATGATCGTGCGGTCCTATCGAATGAGAATAATGTGATACAACGGCTGCGTGAATACGGCGCGAGTTCGTTTGAAGATCTGACCAAGTTGCCTGGGCTGGACTGGGTCACGGTGTTCTCAGTCGTCGACCGGCTCAATCGTAGAGGCCTCGTGGTGCTCAATCGAACCGGGGCCGATTACCGTGTGTCATTGGAGAAGGGAACATGAACAAAATCGAGGTCATCAAGACGGAGCGCGACGGGTTGGCGGTGAAGGAAATGATCGCTCAGTACGCCAAAACGGGATGGGAGTCGATTCCGGATGACGATGTCCAGCGCCTCAAGTGGTATGGCCTCTTCCTGCGCAATCCGACGCCGGGGTTCTTTATGGTGCGGGTGCGCATTCCCGGAGGGCAGACGACGTCGTATCAACTGAGGACGCTGGCGGAGATCGCGTCGACCTATGGAAACGGAGTCTTGGACCTGACCACCAGGCAACAAATACAACTCCGGAACATCAAGATCGAAGACGTGCCGGCGGTCTTTGCCCGGATGGACGGGGTCGGACTAACCTCCATGCAAACCGGCATGGACAATGTCCGCAACGTGATGACCTGTGCGGTCTCCGGACTCAACCCGGACGAGATCGTCGAAACCACGGCGCTGGTGGGGGCGATCAACGAAGCGATTCTCGGCAATCCCGCCTATTCCAATCTGCCGAGGAAATTGAATGTGGCGGTGACCGGGTGTCCGCACAACTGCGTACACATGGAGACGCAAGATCTGGCGCTGGTGCCCGCGCACTATGATCTGGGCCATGACCGCTGCGCGGGATTCAATGTGCTCGTGGGCGGCAAGCTGGGATCGGGCGGGTACCGGATCGCCACCCCGTTGGATGTGTTTGTGAATCCGGCCGAGGCGTTGGATGTCTGCCGGGCGATTCTGGAAATCTATCGCGATCACGGGCCGCGGGAGAGTCGCACGCAAGCCCGTCTCGCGTTCTTGATCGAGGAATGGGGCGAAGCCAGATTCCGCGCCGAAGTCGAGGCGCGTATGGGCAAACGGCTTGCGTCGGCCGGAATGGATGCTAGGAAAGCAGGAGAGCAAGACCATGTTGGGATCTTCCGGCAACGGCAACAAGGGATGAACTACGCCGGGTTGAAAGTGCTGGTCGGGCGGGTCAAAGCGGCGGACCTGTTGAAGATCCTGAGCCTGTCGGAAAAGTACGGCAACGGGGAAATTCGCATTACCCCGAGCCAAGCATTGATCATTCCCAACATCAGTGATCGGATCGTCGGAGATCTGGCGGATGAGCCGCTGTTAAAACAATTCGCCTACAATCCTTCTGCGCTCTATAAAGGCTTGGTGAGCTGCGTCGGCAGCGATTACTGCAATCTGGCCGTGATCGAAAGCAAAGGGCGGGCGGTTGCGGTAGCCAAGGCGCTGGAGGGACGGCTGGGCAGCTCGCTCAAGCCGATTACCATGCATTGGTCCGGCTGTCCCGCGAGTTGCGGCAACCACCTGGTGGCGGATGTGGGGTTATTGGGGAAAAAGGTCAAAATCGACGGCAAGGTCGTCGAGGCGGTCGATATTTACGTCGGCGGCCGCTCGGGGCCCGATCCGAAGCTGGCAGTCAAGATTATGGAAGACGTGCCCTGTGACAAACTTCCGGCAGTGCTCGAAGGCCTGCTGCCCTACCACACACGGGAGAAGATGCACCGCGTCCGCGGTGGCGGCGCTCGGAGGGTCATGCTGGGAAAGGAAGCTAATATTTCGCCTGCGGCGTAAGCAGGAGGCTTGAGGCCGCGCCGCGCATGCGATATCCTCATGCCCACACGCAGGAGGAACCATATGCCAAAACGAGTTCGTACAGGCTTAACACGCAGCGATATTCTCGACCGCTATATCGAGCGGGTCAAACAGATGCTCGTGAAGTTCCAGCCGTTTCTTTCGCGCAAACGGGGGAACGCGTCGTTGGAAGACTTCGATGAAGCCGCCGAGGATTTGATCGGGCAGCTGTTCGGCGCCGCGTCGGAAGAAGCCGAAGCCTACTTCTATGCCAAGAGCGGGGAGTCGGTCATGCTTCCCGAAGAGGCCCAGGAGAGCGGCATGCACGACGTGGAGCGGGAAACGCTGCAGCAGCGCCGCCAAGTGCTTGCCAGTTGTCTGGCCGATCTGGAGTTGCGCCGGCGGGTGCAGGCCACCAGGGAGAGCAGCCGCAACGGCAAGAAGCGTGTACGCGCGACGGTGGAGGCCTATATGTCTCACGATGTGCGGAGCATCCACCGGGCGGCGACGGTGAAGGAAGCCGGAAAGTTGTTGCTGAAGCATAAAGTGGGATCGTTGATGGTGGATGACGGGTCTCGCTACATCGGGATCATCACCGATGCCGACCTCAGCCGGAAAGTCGTGGCTAAAGGACTCGATCCGAATACGACCCCCGTGTCGACCTGTATGAGCAGGCCGTTCGTCACGATCGAGGAAGACGAGCCTCTGTCTGAGGCGATGGCCCTGATGAAGAAACAGGGCATCCGGCATGTGCCCGTCACTGCCGACGGCACCGTCATCGGCATTCTTTCCGTGTCCGATCTGCTTCGGGCCTTCAATGATCCGGACGCCACCTAGTCAGGACTCCTGGCGCGTTTGCTCGAGCGTCAAGAGCCGTTTCTTTCTTTTCAAGCCCCAGCGATAGCCGGACGGGCGGCCGTCTTCCCGTATAACGCGATGGCAGGGAATAAGGATGGCAGCGGAATTCGCCGCGCAGGCTCCGGCCACGGCGCGGGCGGCCGCCGGTTGTCCGATCGCGCGGGCGATCTCACGATAGGTCCTGGTCGAGCCGCGGGGAATCTCCCGGAGGGCCTTCCAGACTTTCCGCTGAAAGGCCGTTCCCTGCACATCCAGAACAATGGAAGCTGAGGGCGGACGCCCATCGAGGCAGATACGCAGGGCCTCTATCTGCGCCGCCAATCTTTCCTGATCGCGACGCAGCACGGCATGAGGGTATTCTTTTTTGAGCGCCGCGATCAGCGTCGCGTCATGGTCTCCAAGGCTTACCGATGCCACGCCCCGGTCCGTTCGGGCGATCAGGACCCGGCCGATCGGTGTGCGTGCTGTGGCATAGCGCAGCGTCACGCCCTGGCCGCCTGATCGATAGGCAGAGGGCGTCATCCCAAGTACTCGCGATGCGTGTTCCGCGACGCGGCTGCTGGAGCCGAAGCCTGCTGCGTAGGTCGCGCTCGTGACACTCTCCCCATGGTGCAGCAGCGCGGAAAACCGTTCAATGCGCTTGGCATCCTGATAGGCTTTCGGTGACAGGCCGATCGATTGTTGAAACGCCCGCTGCAAGTGAAACGGGCTCAACCCAACCTCATCGGCTAATCGACGGAGCGTGATCGGTTCGTCCGCGTGGATATCCAGGTAGCGCCGGGCCTGTTCGATCCGCCGATCTTGCAGGGATCCATGTAGCGATTCGGGGCTGCAACGCAGGCAGGCACGGAAGCCTGCGGCCTCCGCCTGTTGCGGCGAAGGGAAAAAGGTTACCCGGTGACGGGCGGGGCGGCGCGAAGGGCAGGATGGGCGGCAGTAGATGCAGGTAGAGGAGACAGCATAGACGAAGCGCCCGTCGTACCGTCGGTCATGATTCAGCACCGCGTTCCAGGCTGCCCGAGCATCGACCGAATCCATGTCTCCCTCACGATCGGAATTCATGGATGATGATACCGCCGGAATGGGGCGGGGCACTATCCGAATCTTGCGGTCAAACTACGAGCCGCCTCTATTTGCCGTCGGTCGGCTTGCGCGCCTCACCCTCTTTGCCCAGATTCCAGATGGTTTCCGCCTTGCTGCCGATATACCAGAAGCTGGCGGCAAGTAATGCAAAGAAGACGGCTTTGTGCAGACTGTTCCAGAACAGCTCGAAGAAACGGGTGTAGAGATTCAGGCCGAGAAACGTCAGGCCGAATCCTTTGGTGATGTCGTTATCGTGCCGCAACCCGTAATAGATGGCCCAGCCGGCGACGGCGGCGAAGAGAATGGACCAGTGGAACAATTCGATTTGTCTGACCCGTCCCCATGAGGGGATGTCGCCGTAGTTGCCGAAGATCGACATGATCCAAAGGGCGATGAAGAGATACAGCAATCCCATCGCCAGCGTACTACGGAAGAACCGCTGTCCGACCGGGTGTGATTCCAGGAAGAGGGCGCAGGCGGTCAGCAGGCCTCCGAAGAGAACGAAGCGGAGCGGATAGTTCATGCCCAGATAATAAGCGCCCCATCCCGACATGTAGCCGGTTTCCGTCCCCATCCAGCTGCCCAGCGACGCCAGAGCAAACACCCAGATCAGATTAGACTCAAGCCGAACGCCAAGGACGGCGTACACCAGGAACGATAGCAGAAGCATGAGGGAGAAGTGCCCGCTGCCTGTGTCGAGCATGATGCCGAGTTGAGAGATCGCTCCGGCGGTGGCGAGTATGCCCAGAAAGAAGATGGCTTCGTTGCGGTAAACCTTACCGGGGTCTTCCGCGCGTCTGGCAAGACCCCAATGGAAGAGTCCGCCGGCCACCAATGAGAGGGCGGCGCACTTGATTGCGGCAGGGGCCTTGAAGAGGATCTCCAGCAGATCTCTGATGAAACGGTCCGACAGCGCCGCACTCACCGAGGAGACGATCGAGAACAGGGCGATCCAGAAGGAGTATTTGGCCAGTTTTCGCCAATCGAAATATTGGACCTCGATCGTGGCGGCCAGCGTCGCGGCCTGCGCGTCGGGGATCATGCCGTCCTGCTTCCATCGTTCGATGGCGTCGCGGACCACGGCGGCTTGTTTGCGCGGGAGTTTCATGGCGTCCTCATGCCGGTGCGGTGCAGGGGTGATGTGTTCAAACTGAATTATAGGGCGGAACAGAAAGCCAGGCTATTCAGAAGGGGAAATATGACGAAAGGGAGAATAGCGAAAGCGAAAAATGGCAGAAATGGACTGAGGTAATTGTCAAGAAAATACTTGTTGGCGCTAGTCAATTTGCCTGCCTCGCGATTCGGCACCTGCGGAAGAGCCCTATCAATGGGAGTTGCCCAGGCTCCCTTCAACGTATGGTACCAGTCAGTCTTATCGACCCTCTTCAACGTCGGCTAAAGGGAACGGGCTCAGAAAGGTCGAGCCCACCACGATTCGCACGGGGAATAGCGACCCTCCAAACACATAGACATTCCCGCCGAGTTCAGTGGTTGCCGCAGAATGACGCGGGATAGGTACAGATGTCTGGCTGGTCCAGGTATTCGTGGCAGGATCATATTCCTGCACGGCGTCATGCACATCCGATGAATCAGTGCCCCCCACTGCGTAGAGCTTATTCTTTGCTGGAACTGCAATAAGTCGAGCCTGGGATAGATTTCTTAACGGAGGAGCTTTGGGTGTCCAGGTGTCTGTGGCGGGAGAATACTCTGCAAAAGAACTGGCGCCGAAGTTGTCACCATTGAGTGCATACAGAATTCCATTGAGAGCGGTCACAGTATATTGGCTGTGGCCAAATGGAACGGGAGCTTTGCCGGTGTTCCAGGCGTCCGCGACTGGATCATACTCAAACGTCGAAAAAATCGGAGGCAGGCCGTTGTTGTTAAAAACGGTGACATAAATCCTGCCGTTGATGGCCGCTCCTGCAATAAAGCGGTTACCAAGGGAGGAATTTACCGCATTGCCGATAGGCATCGGAGCTTTGGTTGTCCAGGAGTTGGTGGCAGGGTCGTATTCTTCGGTGACGTAGGTATAGAGGACCTGGTCGATACGGTGCGGGTAGCTCATTCCCCCAATGGCGTAAATCCTGTTGTTGACGGCGGCTACGACGGGCGCGCGGCGCGGGGTAGGCATGTTCGCCTTAGGCGTCCAGGTATCCGTTGTCGGATCATACTCTTCAGTGGTAGCGAGCGTACTTCCCGAAAACCCTCCGATGACATAGAGCCTTCCATTGACCGTGGCGGCGCCGGCGTCCAGACGAGGAGTCGGCATAGGAGCCTTCGTGCTCCATTGCAAGCCCGGTGTGGCAGCGGGCATGGCTGAGGTGCCGAACGATTCTTCACTTTCCCATGTTGCATTTGCCGCAGTCACGAAAAAGTAGTAGGTCCTGCCGTTTGTTAGTCCGGAAATGGTGTGCGGCGATGTGACGCCGACTAATTTAGCACCATCGGCGAGGCTCGCGTAGTTGCTGCGATCCAGATGTGGATCTGATGCCATATAGAGATTGTAAGAGGCCGCTCCGGCAACGGGACTCCATCTGACAGTCACTTGTCCGTTTGAAACTGTGACTGCGTCTCCAGTGGGAGTCGGTAGGACGGAACCGGGCGCGGGAAGCAACCCTTCTTCGATCGTGGTCACCGGGGCAGGGAAGCTCTCGCTGATATTCGAGGATCCTCCGACGGCATAGAGCCGTCCGGCAATTTCTCCAAGCGAGGGAGAGGTACGGGCAGAGGGGAGAGAAGCTCGCACCGCCCAGCTGTGGGTCATGGGATCGAATTCTTCGACGGTGCCGACCGCCGATGATCCGGTTCCTCCACCAGCGGAATACAATTTTCCTCCTGACGAGGTGAGACCGGTCCGGAACCGGCCGGTCGTAGTCGGAGGCCGAATTGTCCATACATCTTTGGAAGGATCGTACTCGGCAAATTCTCCGATGTCGGACAGTGCATAGACTTTGTTGCTATGAGAGGCGACCGCATAGCGCGTGTAGCCGAAGGGGGGAGCTGTCCTACTCGTCCACGTATTTGTAGCGGGATCATACTCATGGGCCTGTGTAATCCACGGGGAGCCAGGGTTGCTGTAGGCTGCGATATAGATCTTCCCGTTGGCGGCGGCTCCACCGATGAAACGATTGCCCAGGTGGTTGTTGACACCTCCACCGGTTGGCATGGAGGCCTTAGCTGCCCATGTGTCTGTAGCGGGGTCGTACTCTTCGGTTGCGTAGGAATACACGAGAGCACTCGTGTCTGATGTGAAATTGACTCCACCGATCGCATAGATTCTGCCATTGATCGCGACGACCACAAGCTGCCGGCGGGCCGTGGGCATGTCCGCTTTGCGGGTCCATGTATCTGTAGCAGGATCATACTCCTCTACGGTCTGGAGGACTGATCCGGGTAAGGCCGTTCCCGAGTATCCGCCGATTGCATAGAGCCTGTTATTCACCGTGGCGACGCCGAGTTCTGTGCGCGGCGTCGGCATGGGTCGCTTCGTCGTCCATATGATGGGGGGGCCGGCTGGAGTCAACGGAGCTGCAGATGGGGTTGTGGCTCCACTTGAGCTGCCGCCTCCGGAACAGGAAAGAAGTGTGAGTGAAAGAAAGGCAGCGGAGAGGAGATACGTTCGGGCGATCTTCATAGTAGGCATCGCGAGTACTCCATGTTGAAGCTAAGATGGGGTGTTAGGATACCTTCTGTCAAGCGCAGGTGTCTAGATGGTTCGGAGG
>CAZXNN010000109.1:0-9348 GCA_964641915.1 uncultured Nitrospira sp.
TTGTTGAAAGAGAAGAAGGTCCCGAAGATTTCCGAAATGTTTCACGATGCGAAACAGGTCGGCCATTTTCGTCTGATCGCCTGCAGCGCCGGTCTGGAATATATGGGCGTGGCCGGCCAGGTGGTTGAGGCAAAGGTCGATGAGGTCTTAGGGCTTCCCGCTATTCTGAGTCTGACCGCCGAGGCGGAGACGAAGCTCTTCATCTAGCAGGATGCTGAAAATGTCCGCCAGCGGCGTTCTCGCATCGCTCAGACCCTCAACGTATCCCAGAGGGTACGCCTCGGCCCTTCACTCGCTGCGGCCTTGCTGAACGGCCATTTTGAGCATCCTGCATGTCGTTCAAGTCAACGGTTTGGAGAATGTGAGTTTTTTCGTAGCTTGCCAGGTTGGGCGCCATTTGCTTAACGGCTTTTAGGAACTCCCACCCGATCGCAAAACTCCGTCAGTTTGCACTTGCTGCACCAGGGAGAGACCGGCTGGCAGAGGTTCTGTCCGAAGGGTACGAGCAAGTCGTTGAAGGTGATCCAATACTGTGCAGGGAGCTTCCGACGCAACGCTTCTTCACTCTCGTCAGGTGTTTTTGTCTTGATGTAGCCCCAGCGGTTACTGATCCGGTGCACGTGAATATCGACGCAGATGCCCGGTTTGCCGTAGCCGACTGTGACGACCAGGTTGGCAGTTTTCCGTCCTACCCCTGAAAGCGTGACCAGCTCATCGATGGAATCGGGTACGATCCCATCGTATGTTTCCAGGAGCCTTCGACAGATCTGATGAATGGATTTGGCTTTTGTCCGGTAGAAGCAGACTGGGTAAATGGCCTGTTCAATTTTCTTGAGTGGAAGCGCCAGCATCGTGGCTGGTTCATGCGCCAGGGCAAACAGCCGACCACTGGCTTCACCGGTGGTTTTATCTTTGGTGCGGAGGCTGAGGAGACAGGAGATCAGGATGCGGAACGGATCGCGGTTCGATTCACGCGCCACGACCCCCACGACCGGTTCCTGCCATTGACGGACCTCCCGCCTGACGATCCTGATGGCGGCATGGATCTGGTCCTGACGCATCTGGTCCGACTAGCGTGGAAGGGAGGAGCACGTTGACCGAGGAGGGAGCACGAGGAAAGCTCAGCCCGAGGCTGTCAGCTACTCAGGCTTCCGTTTGGACAACCACTTCTGCCGGCGGCGTTGAGCTTCGCGCAGTTTCGCTTTCTTCCTGACGCTCGGCTTTTCATAGAAACGGCGACGCTTCAGTTCGCGGAACAAACCTTCGCCTGCCAGCTTCTTCTTGGCAACCTTCAGTGCTTTTTCAACGTTGTTATTGAAAACTTTAATTTCCATCCGGTCCGACTTTCCACTTTCTCAGGCCGTGCCTGTCTGCACCCATGACACTACGTACTAGGCGGCGGAGTGTAACATAGCCCCCTGAGTTCCTCAAGACTGTTGGCGATCTTGGTGATCTGCCCGGTCTGATTGGCAACAACTGCCTGATTTCGTTGCAGTTTTACATTTGTTTTGGCCGTATGCAGACCGGCTTCGATTGCGGCGATTGCGCAAATAATTCCAACAGTTACATCCGATTGCACCGCCGGCGACAGAAACTTTCGAATCGTTGTGATGGTTTGTCCTGCCTCGCAGGCGAGCTCCGCAATCATGAGCGGAACCTCGGTCGCCTGTTCAACTGCGGTTGCCAGAAGCAGGGGACGTTCTCCCTGATCGATGGGAAGTCGTCGCGCTCGTGAGATTGCTTCATAGGCCTCGCAGTCCTTCTGCATCAAGGCCATGAGTCTTTGCGTCAGGTCGCTGAGGGTTCGCTCGGGCTCTGACTGCTTTCCGATGCGAGCTCCCATGGTTCCCAATGACGCCGCGAGGGCTCCCGCCAGCGCCGCCACCGCGCCACCGGCCGGTGTCGGCGTGGCGGCCGACAGAGTATGGAGAAACTCATTGATGGTTGGGTCCGATCCGGGACCGAGCAGACCGGACCGGGCTCCCGCCAGTCTCGTTTCCAGAATTTGGGTGGAGTCGAAGTTTCTGATCTGTAGGAGCGACGAAGCAGCCTGATCCAACGCGGCTTGGGGAACGAGGCCGATCAGTTCGCTCTCGGCGATCTCCACGCCGGCCTTGGATGCCTCGGTTTGAACCGCACGGAAGGCTGCGGCCATTGACGTGACACGGTAGTCGGTCAGATTCATCGAGACTTGCACGATCCTGCGGCTGGCTAGCGCCACCCCGATCGCTTTGACGCAGGGCAGGCCGCCGTTGGAGTGCCGGATCGTGCGAGCAATGGTCTTGGCAATATTGAGATCGGCAGTCTTCAGATTCACGTTGAAGGCGATCAGTGGGGGCCGGGCGCCGATCACAATGGCCCCTGCCGTATCATGGAGACGGGGTGGGCCGAAGTCTGGGTGCCAATTCCGGTCGGCTGCCATTCTTGCCCCCAGCCAGGACAGCCCTCCCTGTCGGATCGTTTCCAGCTTTGTCCGGTCCGGATGACCGGATGCCTGCTCATACAGATACACCGGGATCTGCAGTTCGGCGCCTACGCGTTCGCCGAGCCGGCGGGCGAGCCGCACGCAGTCCTCCATCGTCGAACTCTGGAGCGGGACAAAGGGAACGACGTCGGTCGCCCCGATGCGTGGATGGACTCCCGTGTGGTTGCGCAGATCGATCAGCGTTGTCGCGATCCGTATCGCTTGAAATGCTGCTTCCAGGACCGCCTCGGGATCGCCGGCAAACGTCAGCACGGACCGATGGTGGTCGGGGTCGCTGGTGCGATCCAGGAGCCGGACGCCCGGGACCGATTCCACCCCCTCGATCAGCGCCTGAACAGTGGCGGGATTCCGACCCTCGCTGAAATTGGGGATGCACTCGATGATCTTCGGCATTGACGATTTCCCAGGATGCTGAAAAAGTCCGTCAGCGGCGTTCTCGCCGCGCGTAGAGGCTCAACGTACTAGAGCGTACGCCTCGCCTCTTCGCTTGCTGCGGCCTTGCAGGACGGCCATTTTGAGCATCCTGCGTTTGCAATCCGCTATCGTCCAGAAACGAAAAAGCCGGAGGTTCGCGTTCCCTCCGGCTTGCTCTGGCTTCGCGTGCGAAGCCGTCGTGCGGTTACTTGGTCTTTTTGACGAAGGCTTTGTAGATCCGGCCTGAAGTCGCCTGTTCTTCTTCCATGCCGACCATTTGATGCCCGGTGGTGTCGCACCAGGCGGGCATATCTTTCTTGATGCCTTCGTCGTCGGACACCACCTCAAGCACCTGCCCGAGGGTGAGTTCCTTGATCTTTTTCGACGTCAGAATAATCGGCATGGGGCAAAAGTAACCGAGTGTGTCGAGCTTCACATCAGCCTGCATCGTCGTTATCTCCGTCTGTGATCGATTTATATAAAGAGGTTGACGCTACCCTGCTTGGCTTCGGCCAGATAGGTCGTAACCCCGGCGAACTGATCGATCCCCTCGATCAAGGTGTCCTTGGTAATGCCCATGAGGCCCATCGTCGTGGTGCAGGCGATGAATCGCACGCCCAGATCGAGCGCCGTCTCCATCAGCTCGGGGACTCCCGGCATCCGGTTCTGCTTCATGACGAGTTTCATCATACTGGTGCCCAGTCCGCCGAAGTGGAACCGTGAGAGCGGGAGATTCTCGGCACCTCCCTTGTTCAGCATGCCGAACATGCGGCGCAGCCAATCTTTCGCCGAGCTGGTGGCTCCTTGCTTGCGGATCGTATTCAATCCCCAGAAGGTGAAGAAGACCGTGACCTGCATGCCCATCGCGGCGGCGCCGGTGGCGATGATGAAGGCGGCCATCGCGCGATCCAGATCGCCGCTCAGCAGGACAATCGTGACCTTGTCCGGTTTCGACTCCTGCAACTGGGCCAATGTGGCTGACGGTTCTATCTGCGTCATTTGCATAGGTGCCTCAATCTGCGCAATTTAATCGTGCGGTGCGAACTGCCGCTGTTTTCAAGGTGTTTTGACTATAGTCTCCGTATCTTTTTCTTGTCAAGGCGACGCGCTTGACCGCACTCGTGAGGCTGGCTATAGTCCCAGCCGGATATGTTTTGACAAGCCGTTGGATACTTCAGCCGCATGAGCACCGGTCTCGAACAGGATACCGCACCGTTACGCAGTCCTCCGCTGTTGGGCTTCTGGTACGCGGCCGCGACCAGTTCCGACGTGGCCCCTGGCGCCATGAAGGGTATGGTGCTGCTCAGCACGCCGATTCTCCTCTGCCGTACCAAGGATGGCCGTGTCTCTGCGATGCTCGACCTCTGTCCTCATCGGGGGATGCCTCTGTCCTTCGGACGGATGGATGAGGATCGGGTGGAGTGTTACTACCATGGCTGGCAATTCGGTACCGATGGACGGTGCACGGCGATTCCCTCCCTGGTGAGCGATTCCCCGATCGATCCAAAGAAAATTTGCATCACCTCCTATCCCTGTCAGGAACAGGACGGGTACATCTGGGTCTATATGGCGGACAGCCGCTATCCCGATCGACCGATTCCTCCGTTGATGCGGCACCCCCTTCCGTCGAGCCCCTATCTGATGTTTCACCATTCCCAGATGCTCTCCAGCACCCTCGATGACGGCGTGGTGGGGCTGATGGATCCGGCGCACGGCCCCTATGTGCATCAGAGCAGTTTGTGGCGGAAGCCCGCCAGCCAGCACGACAAGGCGAAGACGTTCGAACCGATTCCGAACGGATTCCGGATGATCGGCCATGCTCCGTCGAAGAACAGCCCCCCGTATCAATTACTGAAGTGGGTCTCCGGGGGCGAACTCACCACGACCATCGACTTCGTGCTGCCGAATCAGCGGTATGAATTTATCCAGTGCGGATCGCTGTGGGTCTCGATCAGGGTTCTGATGACGCCGATTACGGAACATGAAACCCGCATGGATTTCTGCGCAGCCTGGAACGCATTCCGTTGGCTGCCGTTCGGCAAGTCGATCTTCAAGTATTTCGCCAAGGGCTTTTTGGCCCAAGACAAAGTGGCGATGGACCGCCAGTCGATCGGTCTCAAGTACAAGCCGCCGTTCCGTCTCGTCGGCGATGCCGACCAGCAGGCGAAGTGGTATCACAAGCTGAAAGCGGCGCATCAGACCTCGCTCCAAACGGGTCAACCGTTCGATCATCCACTCAAAGGACCGGTCACATTGCGATGGCGAAGCTAACGCGCACATTCGTTTATTTCGTTTTATCTGCCAGTCTCACAATACTGTGGTGTCCGTCCCTGGGTGAAGCCCAAGGTTCGCGGATCGTCACGGTGCCTACGTTGGGTGTGCGTTCCGATGGCTTGCCTGGTGTCATCAATCAGGTGTTGATCCAATTTGAGCGCGCCGCTCTTCAGAACGGGCCGGTGATCGATTTCAATGAAATCAATCTTGGGGGAGGTTCGGTCGTGGGTGAGGAGTGGAAAGACGGCGTTCGCCTTGCCGTTCAGGCCGTCGCCAGGATTGTGGGCGAGGATGGACATGATTGGCGGATCACCATCAAGAATCGGGCGGTGACGGCTGTGACGGACGGTCGAAGTTCGAGCGGTGCCATTGCGGTCGGCATTCTGGCGGCCTATAAGGGCGATGCCCTGCGGTCGGATATCGCGGTGTCCGGCGTGATTACCCCGGATGGGCGGATCGACGTGGTGGGCGGTTTGCCAAGCAAGCTTGAGGCGGCTGCCGGGGGACAATATCGATCGCTGGTGATTTCGCGCCATCAGCCCTACACCTCGGATTGGCCTCAAGGTGAAGAGGCGGCGGCTCGTTTGCGTGTCGCGCTGATCCAGGTCCGCACGTTGGCGGAGGCGTACGAGGCGATGACCGGGGGCGTGCGCTAACGTTCTTTGGATTCGGACGGAAGGATCAGCTCCATGGCTCGCCGGATCTGATCGCGGGTGCCGAGTAACACCACGATATCGCCGGGGAGCAGTTTGGTTTTTTCTGACGGGTTTGACTCGGTGACCCCCGCTCTAGTCCAGGCAATGACCGAGGCGCCGGTCCGGGGTCGCAGGGAGAGTTGGGCGAGCAGCTTGCCGACCGCCGGCGAGCCTTCTTCGATCCGGCAGGTTTCCACTTCCACATCGCTGAGCGTCCCGCCGCGGAGATGATGTGCCAGTTCCGGCAAGTCGCTCCGGCGCAGCAGTGCGTAGCCTTCACGGCGTACTTGCTCGGCCTTCCGCATGACGAATTCCTGCGGCATGTTGTATGTGCGGAGCACCAGGGCAAAGATTTCAATCGACGTTTCAAACTCCTCCGGCACCACGTCATCGGCCCCGAGCTGATGGAGTTCTTCCAGCTCCCGCAGATAACGGGTTCGCACGACAATGTGGAGCTTGGGGTTCAATCCTCTGGCGACCTGCACGGCGCGTCTGGCCATGAAGGGATCGGAAATCGCCACGACCAGCACGCGCGCGTCTTCGATCTTCACGTGACGGAGCACGTTCGGATTGGTCGCGTCGCCGTAGTACAGCGGGAGTCCATGCTTGGTTTCCCGTTGGACGGTATCTCCGTCGAGATCCAGTGCGATATAGGGCACTTCGGTTTCGCCCAGCACCCGCGCGAGATTGCGTCCGTTCAGCCCGTACCCCACGATGATCACATGGTCCTTGATCCGGAGGTGCCGCCCTTCCGCTTCGAGCACGTGCGCGGTCGTCCGGCCGGGAAACCAGTGGCGGAGCCGCTGCATCGCTTCAGCCCGGCGGGCGAGGTGCGGCGACCATTGCATAAGGAAGGGGGTAATAATCATCGAACAGACGGAGACGGCCAGGAATATCTGATAGGGCGCGCCGGTCAGCAATTTATTCTCTTGTCCGACTTGCGCCAGGATGAAGCTGAACTCGCCGACTTGTGCCAAGGCCACGCCGGCCATGACCGCCGAGCGCGGGGGAATGGCGACGGCGAGGACGGCCCCGGCCCCGGTCACGAATTTGATCACGAGGATCGCGGCCAGGAGGCCGGTCACCACGGCGGGATATTCAAGCAGGATCCGCCAGTCCATCAAGATGCCGATGGACACGAAGAACAGACTGTTGAAGCTGTCTCGAAACGGCAGCACTTCCGCCATGGCCTGGTGGCTGAATTCAGATTCCGAGATGACGAGCCCGGCGATGAAGGCGCCGAGGGCCAGCGAAAGGCCGCCGAGCGAGGTCAGCCAGGCGATGCCGAGGCAGAGCACGATGATCGTGAGAAGAAAGAGTTCACGGCTGCGGCTCCGGACAATGTGTTCGAGCAGTTTCGGCACGAGATACCACGCGGCGGCCACCACGAGGCCGACCACTACGACAGATTTCCCGAGCGTGAGCAGGATAGAGAGCGCAGCGCCTTCGCTGGGACTGGACAAAATCGGGGCGAGGAGGATCATCGGGACGACGGCCAGATCCTGGAAGACGAGAATGCCGATGGCTGCGCGTCCGTGGAGCGATTCGCTGTCGCCGTTTGCCGCGAGAGCTTTCAAGACGATGGCCGTGCTGCTGAGGGAGAGGAGAAAACCCCAGAATACGCCTTGTTGCCACGGCACTCCGGCCAGCGTCGCTCCAGCCCAGACAATGGCGATGACGCCTCCGACTTGAATCGGCGCGGCAATGAAGAGCAGGCGTCGCAGCGAGGCCAGTTGCACGAGCGAAAATTCGATGCCGATGGTAAAGAGCAACAGAACGACGCCGATCTCGGCCAGCACTTGAACGGTACTGGAGTCGGAGATCAGATTGAACCCGTGGGGGCCGATCAGTGCGCCGGCCACCAGAAATCCCGCGATCGAGGGCAGCCGGAATTGATGAAACACAAACACGACCGCAATGGACACGGTGAAGATGACGAGCAGATTGCTGAGGACGTTGTAGTCGGACATGCGAAAGGCTGCCAGGATTGGATGTGAAAAGTCAGGCGGGGAGCTCGATCATCCCGTGCAGGGCGCGCCTCACAATTCACATGATTCAGAGCGGAGAATACCTCAGCGGAGGGTCCCGAACAAGGTAAAGCTTCTTGTCTGACTGATCGGAGATGAGTAGAGTGAGCGGGGTGTTAGGAAAGGAACCTGAATGATCCACGCCATTCTATTCGATTTTAACGGCGTCATTGCGGACGATGAGACGGCTCATGTGGCGTGTTTCTGTCAGGCGCTCCAAGAATTCGGACTCCCCCTTTTCAAGACGGAGTATTACGGGACGTATCTCGGAATGGATGAACGGACCTGTACCGCGCTTCTTCTGACGGCGCGAGATGGAAAGAGTGACGTTGGGTTGGTCCAACAGATTCAGGAGCGCAAGGCCGAATTATTCCGGCTCCATCCCGCTGTACAGAAACCAGAGCTCTTTCCCGGTGTGATCGAGTTTGTGCAAGCCGCCCGGCCGTGGTGTCGAATGGCGATCGCCTCCGGTGGCCGGCGCGAGCAGATTGACCGGGCGCTTCGAGGGACCGAGATCGAACGGGCCATCGAACTCATCGTGTCGGCGGACGATTGTCAGGTCGGGAAGCCTGATCCCGCCATCTATCTCATGACCTTGCAGCGGCTGAACGACGACGTACGGCCTCTTTTGATGCCCGGTGAGTGTCTAGTCATTGAGGATTCGAAGGCGGGCATTCAAGCGGCTCGGGCCGCCGGAATGCCCGTGCTCGGATTGGCGACGACCTACCCGGCTGATGAATTGCGTGAGGCTGATTGCGTCATGCCGTCGTTGGCCGGAGTCGATCCGGAAGCGCTGCTTCGGCAGTTTCACTAAGCGAACGGGTGTACAATCTCGCGCACTCAATCTCTGAAAATCCGCTCCAGATCTACGATTCCCCCTCTAAAGTGGCATAGACTCCCGCGGCCCTCCTTGCGTAGGCTGTACCCATTACGATTACGGCGCGATTCGTACCTCGGTGCTCAAGGGTGTCCGGTACGCGGTCACAATCTTTTTCGGAGGTGCTCCATGGGCCTGTACCAGATGCTGTCAGTCATTACGCTGGTCGCGTTGACCGCTGTGAGCCCTGCGCATAGCGATACCCCGCCTCCGTCGGAACCGTCGCATACGTGGGAATGTCCGCAAGCCGACGGAACGTCGGTCTATACGAATAAAGAAAAACCCGGCTGTCGCGCGATGACGCTGAAGCCCTTGTCGGTGGTTCCTTCATTGGACAACATGCCGCTCATTCCCCGCTCGATTGGCAATCCGCCCTACCACGCGCCCAATGCTCAAGAGTACGGACCAACCAGTGGAACGCAGCAGGTTCCCGATTGGGCCAAAGACTGGCATGCTTCAGCCACCGGAACTCGAGGCGACATCTGCGGGATGTATTGGGAGTGGGTCCGGTTGAATGAAAAAACGCGGGGCGGTTTCTTTTTCGGATCTGACCCGTCGTACGGCGGCGATCCGACC
>CAZXNN010000110.1:0-9263 GCA_964641915.1 uncultured Nitrospira sp.
CCTGCGGAAGCGTTATCGGCATATCGATATGCTGATGATCGACGACATCCAGTTTTTGGCCGGCAAGGAGCGGACACAGGAAGAGTTCTTTCATACGTTCAATGCGTTATACGAAGGACACAAACAGATCGTCCTCTCCAGCGACCGGTTTCCGAAAGACATGCCGGATATTGAAGAGCGGCTCCGGTCCCGCTTCGAATGGGGACTCATCGCCGATCTACAGCCGCCCGACGTGGAAACGCGGATCGCCATCTTGCGCAAGAAGTCCGAGGACGAGGGGATCCAGCTTCCCGAGGACGTGATCCAGTATCTGTCGACCACGCTGAAGAGCAACATCCGCGAGCTCGAAGGCAGCCTGGTCCGATTGGGAGCCTTTGCCTCGCTCACGGGACAGAAGATTACCCTGGAGATGGCCAAGACGGTCTTGCGTGATCTGATCGGGGACAAGAAGAAAATCGTGGCGATGGAAGATATCCAGGATGTGGTCTGCACCCAGTTTCACGTGAAGATCAACGAGCTGAAGTCCCGCCGTCGAAGCAAGACGCTGGTTCATCCGCGGCAGATCGCCATGTATCTCTGCCGCGAACTGACCGACGCCTCGTATCCGGAGATCGGCCGGCATTTCGGCGGCAAGGACCATACGACGATTATCCATGCCTGCCGCCAGGTGGCGAAGGCGAAGGACGCGGATCCGGCCATGCAGACGACGTTGGAAAAACTGAAGGAACAGATCCTACGGGGTTGAGGTCGTCCTGTTGAGGGAGAAGATACTATGAAGGTACGCATCGGGCGCGATGAACTGTTGACAGGTCTCCAGCGTGTGCAAGGCGTCGTGGAGAAACGGAACACCATGCCGATTCTCTCCAACATTCTGCTGGAAGCCAAACAGGACGGCGTTGAGATTGTCGCGACAGACCTGGAAATCGGTATGCGCGGACTCTATAAGGCCACGGTACTGCAACCGGGCGGTGTGACCGTCTCGGCGCGCAAGCTGTATGAAATCATCAAGGAGTTGAAGACGGGCGAGATCGAGTTGACCTCGGGCGACAACAATTGGACGACGATTCAAGCGGGCAAGAGCCAGTTCAAGATCGTCGGGCTGCCCAGTTCCGAGTACCCTGCCCTGCCGGTGATCGATCGCGAGGGCTTGATTCCGCTCTCCGGCGCCGGGCTGTTGGAACTGATCCGGAAAACGTTGTTTGCCGCGGGGGACAACGATGCGCGCTATATTCTGAACGGCCTGCTCGTGACCCTGGTCGTCACGGACAAGAAGACCTCGCTTCGGCTTGTGGGCACCGACGGCCATCGTCTGGCGGTGACCGAGCAGGAAGTGGGCAAAGCCGGCAAGGGCGGGCCGCAGGAAATCAAAGCCATCGTCCCGAAGAAAGCCGCGCAGGAAATGCGCCGGTTGTTGGAAGAAGGCGGCGAAGGCGAACCGCTGATCGGGTTTACCAAGAACCTCATGATCTTCCGGAAAAGCGGCCTGCTCATGACCTCGCGCTTGATGGAAGGGAACTATCCCAACTATCAGCAAGTCATCCCCAAAGAGGGCGGCAAGAAAATCAGTGTGAACCGCCTCGAATTGGAAAGCGCGCTGCGGCGCGTGTCGGTCCTGTCGAAAGACAAGGCGAATGCCGTGAGGCTCTCTTTTGCGCCGGGCCATATGATTCTGTTTTCGAGCAACCCGGACTACGGAGAAGCGACCGAGGAGTTGCCGGCGACCTATGACGGTGAGGCGCTGCAGACCGGATTCAATGCCCGGTATCTCCTGGACGTCTTCAGTGTGATGGACAGCGAAACCATCACGTTGCAGATGGACACGCCGCTCAGCCCCTGCTTGATTCAGGAAGCCGAGAATCCTGGGTTCAAGTGTGTCGTGATGCCGATTAAAATCTAATTGGATGCTGAACATGCTCCCCAGCGGCGTTCTCGCTTCGAAGAAATCCTCAACGTACCCCAGCGGGTACGCTTCCGGTTTCTTCTTGCCTGCGGCCTTGCTGGATGAGCACGTTGAGCATCCGCAGCGGAACTCGACCAGAGAGTAGGAGACGGATGGCCACGAACGAGTCAATCAGCAAGCCCAAGTCAGACAGTTACAACGCCGACCAGATTAAAGTCCTTGAAGGTCTCGATGCCGTACGGAAACGCCCGGCCATGTACATCGGCAGCACCGGCGTCGATGGCCTGCACCATCTGGTCTACGAAGTTGTCGACAACAGCGTCGACGAACACATGGCGGGATTCGGTGAAACGATCGAAGTAACGATCCACATAGATGGAAGTGTCACGGTCGTCGACAATGGCCGGGGCATTCCGACCGGCATGCATTCCACGCAAAAGAAATCCGCAGCCGAAGTGGCCTTGACGGTGTTGCATGCAGGCGGAAAGTTCGAGCAGGGGGCCTATACCGTCTCGGGTGGTCTGCACGGTGTCGGCATCTCCGTGGTCAACGCGCTCTCCGAATGGCTGGAACTGGAGATCTGGCAGGACGGCCAGGTCTTTGCGCAGCGGTACCAGCGCGGCAAACCCGATGCCCCGCTTCAGGTGACCGGGAAGACCAAACGGCGCGGTACCAAAGTCACCTTCAAACCGGACGGACAAATCTTCGAGACGCTTGAATTCAGCTTCGACGTTCTCGCGCAACGGCTGCGAGAACTGGCCTTTTTGAATAAGGGCCTCGAGATTTCGCTGAAGGATGAACACAAAGAAAAAGAACAGATTTTCAAGTACAAGGGCGGCATCGTCTCCTTTGTCGAGCACCTCAACGAAGCCAAGACGCCGATTCATAAGCCGATCTACGTCAATGTCGAAAAGCCTGACATGATCCTGGAGCTGGCGCTGCAGTACAACGACAGCTACGCGGAAAACCTGTTTTCTTTCGCCAACAACATCAATACGAAAGAAGGCGGGACGCACCTCGTCGGCTTCAAGGCCGCGCTCACGCGCACGATCAACAGCTATGCCAATGCCAACGATCTGCTCAAGAAAGAGACCGAATCCTTGAGCGGCGACGATGTGCGTGAAGGGTTGACGGCGGTCGTGAGTGTGAAGGTGCGCAATCCCCAGTTTGAAGGGCAGACGAAGGCCAAGCTCGGCAACAGCGAAGTAAAGGGCATCGTCGAAGCGGCGGTCAACGAGGCGCTCGGCACCTATTTCGAGGAGAATCCGCCGGTCGCCAAAAAGATCATCGGCAAGGCCATTGATGCAGCCCGCGCGCGTGAAGCCGCCCGCAAGGCCAAGGAACTGATCCGCCGGAAGAGCGCGCTCGATGGAGGCTCGCTGCCCGGCAAGCTGGCGGACTGCGCCGAGAAAGATCCGGCGCTGAGCGAGCTCTACATCGTCGAGGGAGATTCGGCCGGCGGTTCCGCCAAGCAGGGCCGCGACCGGAAGTACCAAGCCATCCTCCCGCTCAAGGGCAAAATCCTCAACGTGGAAAAAGCCCGGTTCGACAAGATGCTCTCCAGCGACGAAATCCGTACCCTGATCATGGCGCTCGGAACCGGCATCGGTCGTCGACGGGAAGAAGGCGACAAACCCGAGAAAGATTCGTTCGACATCGCCAAGGCGCGCTATCACAAGATTATTCTCATGACCGACGCCGACGTCGACGGAAGCCATATCCGGACCCTGTTGTTGACGTTCTTTTTCCGCCAGATGCCGGAGTTGCTGGAGCGAGGATATATCTACATCGCCCAGCCGCCGCTCTTCAAAGTGAAGAAGGGTAAGACGGAAAAATATCTGAAGGACGAAGGGCTCTTGAACGAGCACCTGGCCGATCTCGCGGTTGAAGAGGTCGAGGTCTATGTGGAAAACACCCAGGGGTACATCACGGGCCGCAGGCTCCTGCCGGTGCTGAAAAAGCTGGTCGCCTTTGAAACGTTTCTGTCGCGCCTGAACAAGAAGCATCATGAAGCCAACATCCTTCGGGCCTTCGTGGACGAGCCCGGTCTGGATCGCGAATTGCTCAAGGATCAGGCGGCCCTCAGGACGGTGGTGGCCAATGCCAAGCGGGTCCTGGAGGCCATCTATCCGAAGGCGACCGCGGAGCTGACCATCGTCGAGGACGAAGAGCATCAATCCAACAAGGTGATCTGCCGGATTACGAGCAACGGCATCGTGCTCAGCATGAATCTGACGCACGAAGTCGTCGGGTCGGCCGATTTCCGCGAACTCCAGAAGCTGGCCCCCTCCTCCATCGGGTTGGGACGCGCCCCCTACAAGCTGAAAGCGAAAGGCCAGGAGCAGCAATTCTCCGGCACGGCCGACCTGGTCAAGACGATCATTGAGATCGGCAAGCAGGGGCTTGGAATTCAGCGATATAAAGGGTTGGGTGAAATGAATCCGTCGCAGTTGTGGGAGACCACGATGAATCCTAAACCAGGACCTTGCTCAAAGTGAAGCTGGAAGATGTGCCCGGCGTGGATGAAATCTTTACGATCTTGATGGGCGACGAGGTCGAGCCTCGCCGCAATTTCATTCAGGCGCACGCGCTCGAAGTCAGAAATTTGGACGTGTAGCGAAGAAGCTGTCAGCCGTCAGCGATCAGCTTGTTCGGAGCTGACCGCTGAAAGCTGAGTGCTAAGAAGGAAGAAGTATGCCCCCAGATGAACGCTTAGGCTATATCGCAATTGAAGATGAAATGAAGTCGTCGTATCTCGATTACGCCATGAGCGTGATCGTAGGACGCGCGCTTCCGGACGTGCGCGACGGGTTGAAGCCGGTCCATCGCCGTATTCTCTTCGGCATGAACGAAATGGGCCTGGCCCATAATCGCGCCTATCGCAAGTCGGCCAAGATCGTCGGCGAGATCATGGGTAATTACCATCCCCATGGCGACTCGGCGATCTATGACACCCTGGTGCGCATGGCGCAGGACTTCAACATGCGCTATCCGCTGGTGGATGGTCAGGGAAACTACGGGTCGATGGACGGCGATTCCGCCGCCGCCATGCGGTACACCGAAGCGCGCATGACGAAGCTGGCTGAAGAGCTGCTTGCCGATATCGACAAAGAGACGGTGGATTTCGGTCCCAACTACGATGAATCCTTGCAAGAGCCCCTCGTGCTTCCCACGCGAGTTCCGAATCTGCTGATCAACGGGGCCGGCGGTATTGCGGTCGGCTACGCGACCAACATTCCCACGCATAATCTGGGCGAAGTCATCGACGGGTTGTTGCTCTTGATCGAGAATCCCGACGTGACCATTGCCCAGCTGATGAAAAAGATTCCCGGCCCCGACTTCCCCACCGCGGGATTTATCTACGGGATGAGCGGGATCAAGGATGCCTACGAGACCGGCCGCGGGCTGCTGAAAGTGCGCGCTAAGGTCAACGTGGAGTCGGATGAGCGGACCGACCGTGAACGGCTGATCGTCACCGAGGTGCCCTATCAGGTCAACAAAGCCAAGCTCATCGAGAAGATTGCTGAGCTGGTGCAGGACGAACGGATCAAGGGCATTGCCGACCTGCGGGATGAATCGTCGGACCGTGAAGGGGTTCGTATTGTCATCGAACTGAAGCGGGGCGAAATCCCGCTGATCGTCCTGAACAATTTGTTCAAGCACACGCAGCTGGAAACGACCTTCGGCGTGATCATGCTCGCGCTGGTCAACAACCGTCCAGAGGTCCTGAACCTCAAACAGATCCTGTCGCACTTCCTCGATCACCGGCGCGAAGTGATTGTGCGCCGGACCGCGTTTGAACTCCGGAAGGCCGAGGAGCGCGCGCATATTCTCGAAGGGCTGAAGATCGCTCTCGACAATCTGGACGCGGTGATCGCGCTGATCCGGCGGGCACAGTCGCCCGACGAAGCCCGCGCAGGCTTAATGAGCCAGTTCGGGTTGAGCGAGATTCAGGCCTCCGCCATTCTGGAGATGCGTCTGCAACGCCTCACGCAGTTGGAGCGCCAGAAGCTGATCGAAGAGTACAAAGACGTGTTGAAGCAGATCGAATATCTGAAGTCCATCCTGGCGAGCCCTGCTCTGGTGCGGAAGATCATTCAGGACGAACTCGCGCAAATCCGCGAGGCCTATAAAGACGAACGGCGGACGCAGATCGTCAAAGAAGAAGCGGAAATCAGCCTCGAAGATCTGATTGCCGAAGAGGAAGTCGTCGTCACGATCTCCCATACCGGCTACATCAAACGGAACGCCGTCTCGCTCTACCGCGCCCAGCGCCGGGGCGGCAAAGGCAAGATCGGGATGGGGATCAAAGACGAAGACTTCGTCGAGACACTGTTTACGGCGTCGACGCACGACTCGCTGCTCTTCTTTACCGATGCCGGGAAAGTGTTCTGGCTCAAGGTGCACGAGATTCCCGAAGCCAGCCGGGGCGCCAAAGGCAAGGCGCTGGTGAATTTGCTGGCGCTGTCGAGAGATGAAAAAGTGACGGCCACGATGCCCGTGAAGGAGTATCGCGACGATCGCTTTGTCGTCATGGCGACGAAGCAGGGCGTAATCAAGAAGACGGAACTATCGGCCTACAGCAATCCGCGCCAGGGAGGCATCATTGCCCTGTCGCTGGATCAGGGCGATAAGCTCATTGCGGTGCATGTGACGGACGGGTCGCGCGAAATGCTGCTGGGTACGAAGCAGGGCATCACGATCCGCTTCAAAGAGGAAGATGTCCGGTCGATGGGTAGGACCGCCCACGGCGTGAAGGGGATCACGCTGGAAGCCGGCGATGAAGTGATCGGCATGGAAACGATCACGCCCGATTCAACGACGGCGATTCTCACAGTCACCGAAGGCGGGTATGGGAAGCGCACGCCGGTGAATGATTACCGAGTCCAAGGTCGCGGCGGAAAAGGCATCATCAGCGTCAAGACCACGGAGCGGAACGGCTTAGCGGTCGGCTTCCTCCAGGTCCGCGAAGGCGATGAAATCATGTTGATGGCGGCGAAGGGCAAGTTGCTGCGCTGCAAAGTCGACGACATTCGAGAAGTCGGCCGGAATACCCAGGGCGTGCGGGTGCTCGATCTGGACGGCGATGATGATCGCGTTGTGGGTGTTGCGCGATTAGCCGAAGTGGTAGAGGCGGTCCCCGAGGACCAACCGGAGGCCTAGCCCAGCGGCCTGTCTCGCCGCACAAGTCTTTCATGCACGAGCAGGCACCTTTCTCAACGCCCCCTGCCGATCCAGCGGCCAAAAAGCCGTTGGATACGGTCGTGAAGCTGGCGCTCGCGGTCTTCGTCGGCTCGTTCGCGCTTATTTGGGGCGGGATGTATCTCAGCCGCCCGGACCGGTCGATTCCTCCCTATAGTGTCGGGTCGCAAAACGGCCACCTGGTCGCGACACATGTGCCTCCGGGAACCACGGATCATCAGATCGAGACCCTGCTGAATCGGTTTCGAAAGGTGGGACACCGGACGCACGATTTCGGCTCGATGAAGATCCGCCCCACCACGCCGGACGATGCCGGCGGCCGGTACCGGCGCATGCTCATTTATGTGTTCGATGACGACGGGTGGACCGATCCTGAAGTGCTCGCAAAATATGTCGCCGGCGATGCGGCGGTTGCCAAAGAGTTCGAGAAGTCAGTTCGTGGGTATTATCTGCTGGAAGACCAGGAGGAGGAAGGCGGGGTCGGCCCTCTGCCCAAGGCGGGCGAACTCTCGGCCGCCACGCGCGTGCTATTTAAGGGACGCGTGACGGATCCCCTTCCTGCAGAAGCGGAGACTGAGAAGGATAATTCGATATCACCTCTCTGAAGCGCTGGCGGATACCGGGGTCCTGAATGGCGGAGGCATGTGCCGCGAACTCGGCCAGCTCGTTGTCAGAAGGACCGGTGTTCTGAGGGGCCGGCGTCGTCGGAGCAGGCTCCGGTTGCGGCAAAGGAATCTCGCCCACGCGCAGGACAATGTCCGTCAGCAGTTCCGATCCGGCCTCGGCATTGAGTTTGGCCAGGAGTGCCGGCTTGAGAAACGTCAGCTGCTGGAGCCAGACGGAGTTCTCGACGAGGAGATAGAGTTTGTGGAAGCGGATCTGGACGGGCCAGGTGTGCGAGCCGATCGGTTCACCGACGAGGGCCGGCCATTGTTGCTGGATCCGCACCTCCACGAGCCTGGTTTCCAAACCGAGTTGTTTGGCCACGCTGGTGAGGATCGTACCGAACGAGACGAGAGGACCGGAGCCAACCATAGGCCATCTTAGGCTTGGAGCGTGAAGAGGGTCAAGGCATCGGCCCAGCAAGAACGATATGTCGAAAGAAAAAGAAGATCAGTATAAAGCCGTCGTCACGAACCGAAAAGCGTATCACGACTATTTCATCGAAGAGAAGTTTGAAGTCGGGATTGTGTTGTTAGGCACCGAGGTCAAGTCTCTTCGGGACGGACGCGTGAATCTCCTGGACAGCTATGCCTCTGTGCGCGACGGCGAGGTCTTTCTGCACCATTGCCATATCAGTCCCTACAGCCACGGCAACATGATGAATCACGATCCGATGCGGGTGCGGAAGCTGCTCCTGCACAAGAAGGAGATCAACAAGCTGCTCGGCAAGACGCAACAGAAAGGGCTGACGCTCATCCCGCTCCGCCTGTACTTCAACGACCGAGGTCGTGCGAAGCTGGAGCTTGGATTGGCAAAAGGGAAGAAGCTCTATGACCGGCGGGAAACCATCAAGACCCGCGAAGCCGGACGAGAGGTTGAACGGGCCATCAAAGACAGAAAGTAGATCCGCCAGTCGTTTCGCAGACTCCACCAGTCACACGACCCTTCTTCCTCTTCCTCGCTCACATGGGCCTTCTCTTGTAAGTCGATGATTCAGCTCGGATAACTAGTGGGCGATGGCCACGGATATTTTATGGCTTGACTTTAGTTCTAGTTAGAACTATCTTCCTGGAGTGCAGGGGGTGAAAGGTCAGCGAACTCACTGGGGGGTACGATATGAAGGCGTTATTTCGAACGGATGACGGATGGGCAGGGTTGATCTTGCGGCTCACGCTGGGGTTGGTGATATTCCCGCACGGAGCGCAGAAGTTGCTCGGCTGGTTCGGCGGATTCGGGTTCGACGGCACGATGGGCTTCTTTACCCAGAAGCTGGGCTTGCCTTGGATCATCGCCTTCCTGGTTATCATCGGAGAGTTTTTCGGAAGCCTTGGACTGTTGAGTGGATTTCTGACGAGGTTTAGCGCCGGGTCTCTCATCGTGATCATGCTTGGGGCCATCACGATGGCCCATCTTCCCCACGGATTTTTCATGAACTGGTTCGGGCAGCAACAGGGTGAAGGATACGAGTATCATCTGTTAGTAATCGGGATCGCTATAG
>CAZXNN010000111.1:0-9258 GCA_964641915.1 uncultured Nitrospira sp.
GTCGAGACCGTCACGCGACTGTTGGATATGGGGTGCGATGCTTTCAACTTTTCCGATGCGATGCTAGGCGTGCTGGCGCAACGATTGTGCAAGCGCCTCTGTGTGCACTGCAAAGAGGCGTACCATCCTGATCGGCAGGAGTTTGACGATTTGATTGAGTCCTATGGAGTGGGTGACTGGGAACGAGTCGGAGGCACGTATTCGCCGGAGCTGAACCTCTATCGCGCGCGTGGATGTGAGCGGTGCAATCAGAGCGGATTTAAAGGCCGAATGGCACTGCATGAGTTGCTGGTCGGTTCCGACGACGTAAAGCGGTGTATTCAGTCCCGGGCCAGAACGGCAGAGATGGCGGGTGTCGCGAAGCGTGAGGGGATGGTGACTCTGCTCCAACATGGGATTCAGAAAATTTTCGAAGGCGTCACCACCTATCGACAAGTTCGTGCCGTGGCTGTGAAGTGAAGAATCGATTCAGATTTTCTCGCGCCCGTAGGGCCAACCGTTAACGTCTCTCACCCGGCCTTCCTTTTGAGGCTTGCCTGTGGTGTCTCTCCAGCCTTCAGCCAACCACCATTATATGTAGTGACCAGGGGGCATTTGAGGGGCGCTCCATCTCAGGCTCAGGCCGCAAAGGGGTCGCGCGCGTATTGGCACGGACTCCCGGCCAAAATTTGTCGGCACATTGCGCGAAAAGCGACCATCACATGCTTAGTCTTTCTCCTGACAAGTCTTGATAAATCAAGTGGTTAAACCGCAGCGCAAGGGGCTCCGTAACGGCATGCCCCTTGCTCGGTTGGGGGTGCCATGATGCACCCAAGCCCAAAGAGGCTACGCAAGGTCCGTACACAGGAAGGGGGGTTCACCCTTCTTGAGATCATGATCGTCGTTGTCATTGTTGGAATTGCGGCAGGGTTGGCTGTTCCGAATCTGACGCTCATGTATGCCAAGTATGAGCTGTATCAAACAACAACGACAATCTATAACCGCCTCATCATGGCTCGCTCAGCTGCCATCAGCCGGAACGCTATGATTGTAGCCACTCCAGCCAATATACCGATGGGCCTGGACCAGGTGACGTTTACGGCCCCGCTCGGGGTTGAAACATTGCCGCTCAACGTGAGATTTGTCATCCCGCTGCCGGTCAATCCACTCGGGTATACGCCGAGAGGGCTGAGCACCTCGCCTCTGGCGGCTCAGACGATTCAATTGCAAAGCGTCCGTAATCCCAATCTGATTTACACGATCTCGCTCGCGCCATCGGGGAAGGTGACGTGGTGTCGGCAGGCCATCAACCCCTGTGTGGTGAACGCCACATCATGAACAGAGGAACAGGCGAACCCATCATGAACGTACACAACGAAAAGGGCTTCACGTTGGCTGAGGTGTTGGTATCGGCGGCCATTCTCGGTGTGGGCGTGATGGGCATGGCGGCTATGCAGGGCATGTCACTGGGGAAGAATGTGGATGCCAATGAGTTATCCATCGTGACGAACGTTGCCGCCGATATGATGGAGCGCATTCAGAATAACCGACAGTATTCCTGGGCGTACCATAATCTCGATACGACTGGTCCGGGGAATTGTCTCGCCGGAGGAATGCCCGCACCACCGCCGTCTGGTGTCGCTCCAATCCCAGCCAATAAGCCACAGATCATCCAAACGATTCAGGGAGATTGTACCCAGTGGCGTGCGAGAGTCCTCGGTTCGAATCTTATGAATGCAGTTGGTTTGGTCACAGCGATTCAAGTGCCAGCGCCTTTGAACGTAACCGGAGCGATGCAGGTCACAGTGAGATTGAACTGGAATGAACGAGGATCGGGACAGCGGGCAAGAACGGTCGCTTTTCAAACCCTAGTAGTTCCTGAGTAGGTTGCTGAGTTGGGTACGTGGGATAGAAGGACTAGGTGACCTTATGATGATACGGGCGCAGAAGCGGCAACAGGCCCAAGCGGGATTTACGCTGACGGAAGTCATGGTCGCGACCATGATGACGACGGCCCTCCTGGCGGCGGGGTTCGGGGCTTTGACCGTAAGTCAGAAGACCACCAGGGTCAGCGGTCAGGTTGGGAATACCCAAGCCACTGCGCGGAATGCCCTCGATATGATCACGGCCGATCTCAAGCTGGCCGGCTTTGGCATGCAGGGGCTCGCAACGCCTGTCGGGGGCTGTCATATCAACGGCACTCCGTCCGTGCTTGTGCCGGCAGACAACAATCCGGCAGGAGCCGATTTCGGACCTGACATCATCTCGATGGTCGTGCCGATGACGAATTCGATTACGGCGGTGGGGGCACTGTGGCAGGTGTTTGTCCCACCGAACGGGACTATCGGGGGGCCAAATATACCCATTACGAATATCCCAATGCCGGCGAACGCGACCACCGGAATGGGGGATGCGATTCCGGGAGGAATTGCCGCATTGCCGGGGAATGTGGTGTCCTTGGGTGGAGTTGCTGGATCGATCATTCAAACGGCAAATGTCGGCGGGTTAACCATAAACCCGGCTATTCAGGGGCCGACGGCGTTTGGGACCGGCACTCAAGTCTATCTGGTGCAGTGTATTACCTATCAAGTGATTCCGCCACCTGACGCCCTCAATATTTGCCAGGGATCGGCACCCTGTCTCGTTCGTGGCGCAGTGCCAGCGGCGCTGGTCTTGCCGGGTACGCCGCCGAACTGCAATCAGGTGAACGCGAACTGCGTACCTATAATGGATGGGGTTGAAGATCTTCAGTTGGAATATGCTTGTGACGGCTGCAGCCCCCTCATCAATTCAGGAAACCTCGATGGGCAGATCGACGATCTGAGCGGCAATAACATCTTCGATTCCCCCGATTTTGTGACGAACAGAAACTGGTTCGGCACGGCGCTGCCGTTTGGCAACTCTATGACGCCGCAAAAGATACGCATGGTTCAGGTGTCGATCGTCGCCAGGCAAACGCAATTAGACCAGGGAATGGGTGAAGGCATCTCGACGAATGTCTCGAACAATAACGCGATTACCAACGTGAGCGACCACAACCATGCGACCGGGGTCTTCGCGCTTGGCGATAACACCACCCCCGCCCAACAGCAGGCCTACATGCAGTTTCGCAGGCGGGTGCAGACCCGTACGGTTGAACTCAGAAATATGAGGGCATATCCATGAAGAAAGCCGACGACATCTCTATTCAAGAAAGCCGGCGAGACTTGCTGGGCCTCGATGAACGAGGGACCTCGTTCATGACCGTGATGATGATTATGCTCATGACCGGGACGCTCGGCGTAGCGGCACTTACGAAGACTGGTTTGGAAAACTCGATGGCTGGTGCAATTAGGATGGTGGAGGAAGGTACCGATGCTGCGGAAGCCTGTATCGGTATGTCAGTGAATGTGATTCAACAGTCGGTTGACTCCAATGGTCTGCCAGCTATGTTTATGGGGCCAATTGGCCCGGTGCCGGCGGCGAGTGCGGGCAGGACGTATGACGAAGTCATTGGCAGTCCTTTTTCTATGCGGAACAATCCTGATGTGGCGGTAGGAGGTGCGCTTTCCCCCAACATCACGATGACGGTGAACAACTATCTGGTGAATGGCGATATCGACTTTCTTTATAACAAACCAAGGGCCGGGAGCCAGCAGGGGAATGAAGAGAGGACGGAAGATCGGTTCTACCGCATCGATTGTACGGCGGCGAACGCCGCCACCGGCGCAACGAGTCGCGTGATTGCTGTCTTTGACTGTCTTTATGGGACGGATTCGGATAGCTGTAAGCGGCGATCGGCCTAATCTACGACGCGCGAGGAGTCACGACCATGGATACGCTACATACCAGTGCGATGAGCCTGAAAGATCAGATTGAGACCTCCTCTGTGCAGTTGGGAAGAATGGTGCTGGCTTTGGGGATATTTGGGTTACTGGGACTCGCTGATTCTAGGGCTCAGGCAGATCCGATTCCCCTCAGCGTGATGTCCAGCCTCCAGCCCGGTACGATTACGGCGGTTCATCACGAGACCGTATCAATTAACGGAAAAGAATATGGGTTCGATGCGGAAGTGCAGGCGCGCGATCAGGACGACAACCATCTTGAGGTAGCCGCCATTCGGCCGAATCTCGAGGTGAAATTTCACGTGAAAAAGAACGAATCGAACAAAATCGATCTGATCATCGTCTACATGCCCCAATAGCGGGGACGGCAGGGGTAGAAACTATGTTTGCTGCAAGTCACACGATCGAGGAGGGTGCCATGAAAAGCCGGAGTATCGCACTTCGTGGAACCTGGATACTGACAATGTTGGGCTGTTTGGTTTCTCCGGTCATCGCATCGGCGCAGACCATGGATCAATATTATGGAGTCCCTCCGTTTGTTGCCGACCAGGTCGCTCCCAATATCATCATCTTGATGGATAACTCCGGGAGTATGAGTAACAGAGCCTGTGAATCGACAAGTTGCGGCATCTTGTCAACCGGTGCCGTGTCCACGACCATCACCTTTACCGCGACGACGCGCTACTCGGGGTTTGCCGATCCGATGCGCTGTTATGTCTGGGATGCGACGGATAACCGGTTTGAGAATGGGACGGCCAAGGCTGTCCTGAATACGGCCTGCGGGGCGACCGAGTGGGATGGAAACTTTGTGAACTGGGCGACGTTTCGCCGGTTCGATGCGGTCAAGAAAGCCATGGTCGGTGGGCAATGCCAGAACGGTTTTACTCCGACTCGCAACGCGGACTCGACCTGCAAACCGATTGGCACGCCCTCTTTGCCGACCGTCAGGGCGCAACGGGGGACCGGTGTTAACACAGAAACCACCAATGCGGTTGGATACAATGCCGGGACCGGCGATCTCACCTATGTCGGGCGAATCCCGACGGCTGCCCATGCAACGAATCCGGCCAACATCTTTATCCATATCGAAGATGATGCGGACTTATGCGTCGATGACGACAACGGAACTAATTGCGGCAACCCGGGATCGTCAGACGGCGACGCCTTCGTCGAAACGGAGTTGAACGAAATCGCCTTTGCCATGTATAGCGAACCGACCGGCGTCATTCAGCAGATCGGACCGCAGGCTCGCTTCGCACTGGCGGTATTCAACAATGACGGCAGCAATAACGGCCTTCGTATTTTGACCGGGGCCGGGAGCCGCCAGTCTATCGACTTTGCGGGGGCCACGGTCGAGACGTTCAACGACAATACGGCGGCCATGGTAGATGCCGTCGATGAAACCTTTCCGGCCACCTGGACGCCGCTGGCCGAATCACTCTATGAAGTGGCGCGCTACGTGGCGCAGATCAATTCAGCATTCTACGCGGGACAGTATGTCTATCCGATTGCATATGCAGGAGGGAACTCCAACGGCGTCGCCTTCGGTAGCACCGGCGCCGGGGGTATCGGCGGAGCTGAAATTTCTGCCTTAACGGGGGCTGAAGTATGTCCGGCCGGCTACATCAGTAACGCCTGCGGGCGCGATCCATTTTTCTATGGTAGCAATCACACTCCGGCTTGGGCGAGCACGTCAACACAAGTGCGTTGCTGTAAGACGTTCGTGATTGTGTTTACGGACGGGACTCCGACTCAGGATGTAGGCGTGCCGGCCAGCATCAATCAGTACGCGAATGTGAATGCGCCAACCTATTCAGGGACCTATTGCGTGGGGAACCGCGGTGTCCCCTATGTCGATCCTCCCGGTGGAACGTGCAACAGCGACCCGGCGACGCCGAATAACGTGTTGCTCAAGCAGCACCGGACAGACTATGCCGACAACGGGCGGCATTTCTTGGACGACGTGGCCTACTGGTCTCATATCAACGACCTGCGCCCTTGCAGCGGGACGGCCGATGGGACGATCCCGGTGCTTGGCGTGTCCGGACACTGCTTGCAGGGCCTGCAAAATCTAACGGTGTATACCTTTTATGCGTTCGGCAATATCAGCGGACGCGAGTTGCTCATGCATGCGTCGTTGCTGGGCGGGTTTGAAGATACCAACAACAACAATCTGCCGGATCTTGCCAGCGAATGGGACAAGACCATCAACGCGACCGGCGCCTCCGGCAGCGACGGGATTCCGGATACCTATTTCGAATCGTCGAACGTAGATGACCTACAGGAGCGCCTCCTGGCGTCCTTAACGGCGATTCTTCGCAAGAGCGCTTCCGGAACATCGATCTCGGTCTTGGCGACGGCGTCCACCGGAGAAGGGTCGATTTATCAGGCCTATTTCTTCACAAGCGATGTCGGCCAGGGCGGCGCCAGCGTGAAGTGGACGGGCTATGCCCATTCCCTGTTCGTCGACGGGTTCGGTAATTTCCGTGAAGATACGATCCCGGACGGGAAATTAGTGTATGAACAAGATCGCATCATCTCCACGCGGTACGACAATAATCCCTTAAGCCCAACCTACCAGAAAGTGCTGGTCGACAAGTTCGTGGATCTCAATGGAGACGGGGTGGCCGACAGTACCACGCCGATCCTGACGTCCGACTTGAAGTCTATCGTGCCGGTGTGGGAGGCAGGAAAAGAGTTGGCCTACACTGTGTCCGGGGCGCGCACGATTCTGACATGGGTTGATGCGAATAATAACGGCATCGTCGATCCGTCCGAGCAGATCGATTTCAATACGGCGAACTGTGCGGCTCTCAAAGACTATCTCCGCTATGCGACCGATACCTGTGCAGGCAGTTCGAACGCCATGAACCTTATCAATTTTATTCGTGGTGACGAGGTGGCGGGCCTGCGGACGAGAATGTTGGAGACGCCGGTCGGGAGCGGAACCTACAAGGTCTGGAAGTTGGGAGATCCGATCCATTCGACCCCGACGATCGTCGGGGCTCCCAAAGCTCGATATGACCTAACCTATGGAGACGCAGACTATAATCTGTTCTATCGGCAATACCGGAATCGTCGACAAGTAGCGTACGTTGGCGCGAATGATGGGATGCTCCATGCCTTCAACGGCGGGTACTACCATAAGGGCGACGATTCAACGACGCCTGGTACTGTAGAGCATGGGTGGTATACCAAGAATCCAGCCGACAATTCGAGCGGCCCGAATCTTGGGGCTGAAATGTGGTCGTTCATCCCGCAGGAATTGCTCCCGCACCTCCAGTGGCTGGCGCGGGTTGACTATAGCCATGTCTATTATGTCGATCTGAAGCCGACAATCACGGAAGCGCGGGTATTCACTCCGGATGCCGACCATCCAGGTGGATGGGGAACGATTCTCATTGGGGGATTCCGCATGGGCGGCAGTTGTGGGCAATGTGCGGCGGCCTCCGGGGCTCCGCCCATGACCGCCACGATCGGCGGGGCATCGCGCACATTCTATAGCGCCTACTTCGCGCTTGATGTGACCAATCCGGAGGTCAGTCCCAAGCTGTTATGGGTATTCACCGACGGCGGGTTGGGATTGACGACGAGTTATCCCTCGGTGGTGCGAATGAACCCTGATACGGATGCGTTTACCTCAACGGTGAACGAGAAATGGTTTGTGGTATTCGGCTCAGGGCCGAACGGCTATCAAGCCGATCTGCCTTCAGCCCCCTCGCAATCCGCGAAGCTATATGTGGTGGATCTGAAGAATGGGCCGAAGGTGGCAGCCAGTGGCAGTCTGACGACCATGCCTGTCGGCAGTTGGCGATCCTTCATGGGGCATGTCGTGTCGATGGATAAGGATTTGGATTGGAGGACGGACGTCGCCTATGTCAGTCGAACAATCCATGACGGGGCACTGCCATGGCGCGGGAAAATGTACCGCCTGACCATGAACTGTCCTGCCGCTCCGTGCACGCCTAGCACGTGGGGGATTGCGAATGGAGCAGATCGGGCTCCAACGGAGGTCATCGACACCTTTTTTGATGCAGGTACGGGTACCACCGTTGAAGTCGGCCCGACGGCCGCTGCGCCGGCGGTGACGATCGATGACACCAACGCGACCTGGGTCTTTTTTGGGACAGGGCGGTACTTTGGTAACGCCGATAAGGTAGATAGTACGATCCAGCGGCTCTATGGTCTCAAAGACCGGGTTATGAACGGATCCTGTACGCAAACCTCGACCGTTAATTGCCACAGCGATGATCTGGTCGATGTGACCAATGCGGTGGTGTGTCTGATCTGCAGCGGAGCGACCAATCAGGTCACAGACCCGACCAACCCCAGCGTGACGAGCGTCGAAGGGACGGGGGCGAATTCGATGATGGGTTTGATTGCGAATAAGCACGGATGGCGGGTTACGTTGCCCGGACCGGTCACGATCTCTACTGTCAACTATTCGGCAGAGCGATCGGTGGTGAATCCAACCCTAGTCGCTGGCGTGATATTTCTACCGACGTTTGCGCCGACGAACGACTTCTGCGCGTCTGACGGGATCAGCTATCTGTATGTACTCTTCTATAAGACCGGTACGGCACCTCCCTATCCTGTGGTGGGGACCACGCCGTCCGGTGCGAATACCAATATCAACACCAAGACTGATCTGGGAGTCGGTATGGCCTCCTCTGGTTCAGCCCACTTTGGGCAGGAGGGAGCAAAGCTGTTCTTCCAAATGAGTGGAGGTAATGCTAATGCTCCCCCTGCTGGCCTCAATGGATATCATAGTAAGTTCGTGAGCTGGGTGCATCAACGAGACTGATGTTGTATGAGCGTCGGCGATGGTCAACAGCAAGTCCATCGCCGGCCCCTGATGCTCCGGAGAATGATTGAGAAGGTACGATGATGTTTCGTAGTTGCAATAGACCGCGTGTGATTGCCTGTGCATTGGTCATTATGGGCGGGACGGCGTGTACTGGCGGAACGGCAACTGAACCGGCCAAGGGGGCCGGAGTGACAGAAAACGGGCCTCCTGTCATGGTGTTGGCGAAAGTTCTCCAGAGCCCGATTCCTCTGGCGGGGCCGGTCGGAGCTCAAGCGCTGGCGGAGGACCCCGAGAGAGAGCCCATCACCTATTCCTATCAGTGGTTTGTGAACGATGTCTTGGTCGCTGGCCAAACGAATCCGACCTTTCCTGCCGAACTGCTGCGCCGCGGGCAAATGATATCTGTCGAGATTACGCCGTCTGACGGAAAGCAGAAGGGGAAGCCATTACGAACTCCGGCGGCACCGGTCGGCAACACTGCTCCTCAAATCACCTCAGTGGTACTAACCCCTCAGACAGTACAGCCCGGCGGCAAGCTGACTGCAGAGGTGGTTGCGAGCGATCCCGATCTCGATAGGGTTGATTTGACCTATCGCTGGTTCCGGAATGATGCGGTCGTCAAGGAGGGGGAAGAGGCGTCCTTTGATA